>JALVIU010000376.1 GCA_027028665.1 Candidatus Atribacteria bacterium
GGATGGAATGACTGGATCTTTGAGGCATTTGTAAGACAGAATGGCTCATATCTCATAAGTGAAGATGCAAAAAAGGCAAACTTTAACTCTATAGATGTGCTTGAGCCACTGGTACTCTGGCATGACCTTACAAATAAGTATAAGGTAAGTCCTCCTCTTAGACCATGGAACATGACACCCACAGACTTTATGGCAGGAAAGGCTGCCATGATGTATTACTCCACAGGAGGACTTCCCACAATAAGAAAGATGTCCAAATTTAACTTTGGTGTAGCATTTATGCCTAAAAACTTACAATATGGAACACCTGTAGGTGGCGGAGATTTCCATATATTCAAAAAGATCCCAAAATCCCATCAGGATGCTGCATGGAAATTCATAAAGTTTATGACCAATCCAGAAAATGCAGCATACTGGAGCAGAGAATCAGGATATGTATGTATAAACAAGAAGGGTTTAGAACTTCCTGAGATGAAGGCATATCTGGAAAAATATCCAAATGCAATGATCGCTGCAAAACAGCTTAAATACTCATATCCAAAGGTAATGGCAACGAACTTCCAGGAGATAAGAAAGATAATGACCACAAACTTAGATGCTGTAATGCTCGGAAAGAAAGAACCTAAAGCGGCACTTGATGATATGCAAAAGAGGGTTCAGGAGATACTTGATGCATACAATCAGTAAGTATTACAATTAAGAAAAAGGGGTGGTAACCAGCCACCCCTTTTTTAATAGGAGGTATAAATGTCTGCAAAAACAAAATTTTTGCTTATATTTTTACTGCCATCCCTTATATTTCTGGGTATTTTTACATATTATCCTATATTTATATCTGTAAAATACAGCCTTACCCGGTATAATATGCTCTCTCCAAAGCCTGTATTTATTGGTATTCAAAACTATATAAAGCTTTTTAAAAATCCTGTATTCTGGCAGGTATTAAAAAATAACATCATATATGGATTGGGAGTTATTCCGACTACCATGCTTCTTGCCCTTTTCTTTGCAATCCTTATAAATGAAACGAAAAGATTTAAGGCACTTTTTGAACTTGGACTTTTTTATCCATTACTCATTCCTATGACGGCAGCTGCTATGATCTGGGTATTTATGTATGACCCTGATTTAGGCATTATAGATAAATTCTTGGGGCTTTTTGGGATACCAAATATAGGGTGGTTAGGTGATGCAAGATATTCCCTCCTTGCCCTTATTATAATGGCTATATGGAAAAATGTGGGTTATTTCATGCTTATATATCTTGCAGGTCTTCAAAATATCCCGGATTATTTATATGAAGAAGCAACTATAGAGGGAGCAGGGTGGCTAAAAAAACACCTATATGTTACATGGCCTCTAATAGGACCTACAAATATATTTGTATTTATCATATCCATTATTCAATCATTTAAGGTATTTACACAGGTATACCTTATGACAGAAGGGGGACCAGGTTATAGCTCAAATGTGCTTATCTACTACACCTATGAGCATGCATTCAAATTCTGGAACATAGGTATGGCATCTGCCCTTACAACCATTATGATACTCTTTTTACTCCTCCTGGTCCTTATAATATTTGGGGTATTTGAAAAGAGAATCACATATTCTGTAGGTTAAGGAGGAAAAAATGGAAGCAAAATGGAAGATAAATCTTAAATATATAGTTCTGTTTATTGCTGTTATAGTAACATTTATACCATTTTATCTTATGCTTATAATGGCATTTAAAGACTACAATGAGATACTCTCTGGAAACTACCTTTTACCCACACTTCATCCCAATATCAGAAATTTTCAGATAGTATTTGAATCTGCACCCTTTTTTGTATATTTAAAAAATACAGTTATTGTGGTATTGGGTATACTTGCCATTCAGCTTCTCCTTATAATACCTGCAGCTTATGCATTTGCACGATTAGAGTTTAAATATTCAAATCTCTTATTTGCACTGTTTATTATCCAGATCATGCTACCGCTTAATGCACTTATTGTGCCAAATTATCAGATTATAAAAAGTATGGGACTTGTAAATACTCGACTTGCCATGATACTACCCTTTGTAGCAAGTGGATATGGGACCTTCTTATTACGGCAGGCCTTTAAACAGATCCCTAAATCCTTGGAGGATGCAGCCATAATAGATGGGTGTGGACATTTCCGTTTTCTCTGGTATGTAGTGCTTCCTCTTGCAAAACCAACACTTATTACCTTCTCACTTATAAGTATAGCAACCCACTGGAACGACTATCTCTGGCCACTGGTTATTACAGATACAGATAGTGTCCGTACCCTTACTATCGGTCTTGGTATGTTTGTACAGCAAGAATCTGGGGCAGATTGGGGTGTGTTGATGGCTGCAACACTCTTTATTTCACTTCCAATAGTCCTATTGTTCTTGATACTCCAGAGGACATTCTTGAG
>JALVIU010000377.1 GCA_027028665.1 Candidatus Atribacteria bacterium
AATTAGAAGTATATTAATTGTTATATCTTTTATAATCTCAAAAAAGACAGGATAGAACGTGCTCTTCTTAAAGGGCTTATAAAGACCAGATGTGTAAAAAAGGAGGATCTGCGTAATAGTAATAAAAAAAGCGATATCCAGATAGGGTTTAAAGTTAAAATAAGGTATCGGATAGCCAAAACGTACCAAAAAAGCGAAAACTATAGAAAAATTAAATAATAAAATATCACTTATAATTGTAGTGATTATCCATTTTCGCTTTTTGTCCACTTATATACCCCAATATATATAAATACAAATAAAAATAATTCACTTACAAGTGTAGTAATACCTGCACCCATTATCTTATAATGCGGAATAAACCATAAATTCAATAGAAAATTCAATATAGCTGTTATAAAGATAATAGTAGCATAAAACTTTTCTTTCTTCAAGGAGAGCAGGGCATGTGTCAAAAGGGAGTTAAGCTGCATAAAAAAAAGTGCAACAAGTAATATATAAAAAGGTTTTATACTCCCCATATAATGCATCCCAAAAAAGATCAAAAAAAGTTTTCTTCCCAATAAAAAGCCCAATACCAGTATTAGAGCTCCCCAGATAGTTATTAACTTCATAGCACCATCTAAGGCCTTACCAAACTCCTTTATATTTACTTCTGCACTATGAGAAAGTTTTGGAAAAAGAGAAAATACAAAAGAATTTACAAAAAGCAAAAGAGCCTCTATAATTTTATAGGGAAGAGAGTAGAGACCCACCATTTTTGTCCCTATAAATAATTGGATCATTAAGATATCTATTCGGAAATAAATTTCGCTAAAAAATCTCACAAATACAAATGGAAGAAATTTTACAAGTTCTTTTATATTAAATCTATATATTAAGTCTTTCAAAGAAGATTTTTTGCTTAACCAAAAAAGCCCTAAAATAGCAGATATAATCATACCTATAGTGTAAGAAATTGAAAGTGAAAAAGCCCCTCTTGAAAAGGAAAGAAAGAAAAGACCAGCACCTATATAGAGAATTTTTTGGGAAAAAAGGAGAAACGACCCATATCTTAAGAGACCAAACCCTTGAAATACTGCCACACTATACTGCAAAAATGAGGCACCCACCATACCTAACCCCAATACAGTGATATATGATCTAAATTGGTAAATTTGAGGAAAGTAGAGAGACAAGAAAAGAATAGTATATCCAAAAATAGCGAAAAGTATCTTAATTGGTACAAGAAAAAAAGGGTTTACTATATCAGGATGTGCACCTACTTCTCTTGCTGCATAAACATTTGTTCCAAACTCTATAAGAATGAGGAAAAATAGGGCATAGGTAAGTGAAAAGGAAAACTTCCCATACTCCAGAGGACCAATAACCCGTGCCACATACATGGTAAAAAGAAAAAGCATTACTTGAGAGATAAGACCAAAACTTATATGGGCAAATGTATTTTTCCATATATTTTTCATAAAAGAGTGGCCTCATCTATTATCTTTTTTACCTTCCTGGCTGTATTTTCCCAGGTAAAATCTTTTGAGATAAAAAGCCCCTTTTTGATGATTTCATTTTTTACATCTTCATCTAATACCTTCTCCATAGCAGTCTCAATATCTTCGATACTCTCTGGGTTTACATAAAGGGCTGCATCCTGTACAAACTCTTCCATAGAGCTCCCTTTTGTAGTAATAAGGGGACAACCAGTAGCTAAAGCCTCAAGGGCAGGAAGGCCAAATCCTTCATAAAGACTTGGAAAAACAAGTGCTTTTGCATGAGAATAAAGCCTTCTCAAAGAAGAGGTAGCTATACCTCTCTTAAAGATCACCCTTTTATCCAATTCATACTGAGATATGATACTCTTAAGCTCACTATCATCTCTCATGTTTCCAACTATCACCAGATAATAATCACCTGCAAATTTCTTAAATGCCTCGATTACTCTTTTTATGTTTTTATACGCTCTATTTTCCCCTACAAACAAAAAGTAATCAAAGGGTACCTCCCTTTCTTTATCCGGATAGAACTCTTCAGGATCATATCCATTTGGTATTACCTCTATCTTCTCCGGTTTCAGGTTCATCATATTTAGAACATCATCTTTTGTCCTTCTGGAGGGGACAATTACCCTATAAGAAGAACGCAAAAGTCTCGGGAGATAATATCTGTAATAGTAGTAGCTTAAAGAATGATCATCAGGGAAAATAAGAGGGATAAGATCATGCAGGGTTATAATTTTTTTTAAGGTTCCAACAAGGGGCCCTTCTGGAATAGGGGAATAGAAGACACCTCTTTTGAAGGAATAAATATGGTAAAACAAGAGCCTTCTCCAGATAGCACTTCGCCCATAATCCATGCTCAACTTTTCTGGGATATCTATTTTGTCGCATGGTACCTCCAAAAAAGGTTCTCCC
>JALVIU010000378.1 GCA_027028665.1 Candidatus Atribacteria bacterium
ATCCTTATTCCTAAGATTATATATAATTATCCATCTGATCTTTCTCCTGGAATATTTGGCATATTAGAACCCACCAAAGATATGCCTATAATAAAAAAAAATGAGATTGATATTATTATTGTGCCAGGTATAGCTTTTTCTAAGGATTGTATGCGTATCGGATATGGTAAAGGTTATTATGACAGCTTTTTAAAAGATTATTATAATAAAAAAGTGGGCATTGCTTTTTGGGAACAGGTGGTTGGTTATATACCTAAAGATACCCATGATGTATTGTTAGACAAAATTATTACTGACAAAACTATTATATATTGTAATAAAAATTAAAAATGAAAGGAAGGGTTTTAAAATGGAAGATCTTGCAAAGATGAATTTAGAAGATCTCATGGAGCAATCTTCGATGCTTTCTCCTCTCCGTCCAGGGGATGTACTAAAAGGTAAGGTAATTCAAGTAGGTAAAGATTACGCCCTTTTAGATATTCACTATAAAAGCGAGGGACATCTTCCTCTTAATGAGGAAAAGTTGGTAAGTGCCAAATATAGTGTACCAAATATTGAAGAAGGAGAAGAACTTGAAGTGATGGTAGACAGAATAGATAGAAATGATGATACTGTCTACCTATCTCTAGAAAAACTGCGTGCTCAGAGATTGCTAGAAAGACTTAAAAGAGCATACGAAACCGAAGAAATATTGGAAGGAGAAGTAATAGATATAAAAGATAGAGGAGTAATAATAGATTTGGGATTACCTGCTTTTATCCCAATCTCACAGATAGATTTATCTTTTATAAAAAAAGAAGATTTAGATAAATATTTAGGAAAATCCTTAAGAGTTGTTATTACGAACTTTAATGAAAAGAAGGGAACTATTAAAGCCTCTGCAAGAAAGGTATTAGAGGCAGAGAAAGAAAGAAAGAGGAGAGAAACATTAGAAAGTTTAAAAGAAGGGATAAAGATCGGGGGAGAAGTTAAAAGGATTATAGATTCTGGTGCATTTGTAGATATAGGAGGCTTAGATGCATTTTTACCTATATCGGAAATTACGTGGAGCAGAATAAAAAATCCTTTAAAACTTTTGAAAATAGGGGATGTAATTGAGGCAAAGGTCATAAAATTTGATGAAGAAAGTAAAAAGGTTACCATAAGCATCAAAGCCCTTACAGAGGATCCATGGAAAAGTATAGAGAAAAAATATTCACCTGGAGATAAAGTAGTAGGCAAGGTAACAAAACTTGCAGACTACGGTGCATTTGTAGAGCTTGAAGAAGGTGTAGAGGGACTTCTTCATGTGTCTGATCTCTCATGGGCAAGAGTAAGACACCCAAAAGATGTAGTAAAAGTAGGTGACATGGTAGAACTTGCAGTGGTATCTGTAGATCCAGAAAAGAGACGGATTTCTTTGAGTTTAAAACAACTACTTCCCGATCCATGGGATAATATAGAAGAAGAATTTCCTATAGGGAAAAAGGTAAAAGGAGAGATTATAAGGTTCTACGATTTTGGTGCTATCATAAATCTTAATATGAATGAAGGGATAAGAGGCCTTTTAAAACCCGATGAGGTATCCTGGGATTATAATAAAGATAAACCTTTTGCAAGACTAAAAAAATGGATGATAGAGGAGTTTCAAGTAATAGGTTATGACAGAGAGAATAGATATGTACTTCTAAGTAGAAAGAGATTATATCCTAACCCTTGGGAAGATATAGAGGAAAGGTATAAGGTTGGCTCTTTAGCTGAAGGAGAGGTAGTAAGAATTGCAAATTTTGGGGCATTTATAAAATTAGAGGAAAATCTTGAAGGTCTACTTCCTGCAAAAGAAATTACATGGGATAGGGTTTCCGATCCTTTAAAACAGATAAAGAAAGGTGACAAACTTACACTCAAAGTTATTAATGTAGACAAAGAGAATAAGAGGATTACTCTTTCTCTTAGACAAACAAAACCTTCTCCTTGGGATGAATTAAAAGAGAAATTTCCAGTGGGTTCTGTGGTAGAAGGAAAGGTGACAAATATTACTGATTTTGGTGTGTTTGTAGAATTAACAAAGGGAATAGAAGGTCTTGTTAGACTTTCAGAATTAAGTGCGGCAAAGAGGATAGATGACCCCAATGAGGTTGTAAAAATAGGCGATTGGGTAAATGTAATGATTTTAAGCTATGATGATAAAAAGAGAAGGATCTCTCTAAGTATTGCTAAGGCTGAAGAGAAATTAGAAGAGGAAGAAATGAAAAAGTATATACAGGAAGACGCAAGACCTATAACTTTGGGAGACCTTATTGGAGATAGTTTAAATAAAGTAAAAGAGAAATACTCTGGAGAGTGAAAAAACTACGAAAGATATATTTGAATTTAGAAAAGAGCATTTTAGAGATAGGCCTCTGGC
>JALVIU010000379.1 GCA_027028665.1 Candidatus Atribacteria bacterium
AACATTTTACCCTTGTGCCTTCCTTTACAGTGGTTGAGAATATTTTACTGGGAAGAGATATAGATGCTGTTCCAAATTTAAAAGAGGCCGCAGGAGAGATTAAGGCACTTTCTGAGCAGTTTGGACTGAGTGTGGATCCCTTTGCAAAGGTGTGGCAGCTCTCTGTAGGAGAGATGCAAAGGGTAGAGATCTTAAAACTTTTGTACCGTAATGTAGATGTGCTTATACTTGATGAGCCTACTGCAGTTTTGACCCCTCAAGAGGCGGATGAGCTTTTTGTTACACTGAGGGAATTAAAGAAACACGGAAAGTCCATTGTTTTTATATCTCATAAATTAAATGAGGTTATGGATATATCTGATAGGATTACTGTACTTAAAAGAGGAGAAGTTGTAGGGACTGTAGATAAAGATAAGACTTCTCCCAGAGAGCTTGCTCGGATGATGGTAGGGAGAGAGGTAATCCTTCAGATGGAAAAGAAGAAAAGAGAGATGGGGAAGGTAGTGCTTAGAATAAAAAATATTGAAGCACTAAGTGACAAAGGATTAAAGGCATTAAAAGGAATCTCCCTGGAGGTGAGAGAAGGGGAGATCTTAGGTATCGCAGGGGTTGCAGGAAATGGACAGAGAGAACTTGCAGAGGTCTTAGCAGGACTCAGGCCAGCTATCTCGGGAAAGATGTACATAGAAGATGTGGATGTAACGAATAAAGGGTCTCGGTATCTTATAGAGATGGGTGAGAGTTTTATTCCAGAGGATAGGCATAAATATGGGGTTTCTCCTCACTTAAGTGTAAGGGATAATCTTATACTGAAAAAATATAGGGAACCTCCTTTTAGTAAAAAGAGTATATTAAATCACAAGAAGATAACCCAATATGCCAAAGACCTGGTGGAAAGATATGATATAATGACACCATCAATAGATACCCCTGTTAAGCTCCTGTCTGGAGGGAATATGCAGAAACTGATACTTGCCCGGGAGCTTGATGGTAACATAAAATTTATCCTTGCCTTTCATCCCACACGTGGCCTGGATATAGGAGCTACAGAATTTGTATACAAACAGCTGTTAGAGGCTGCATATAAAGGCGCCGCAGTACTTCTTATAGCAGGGGATCTGGAAGAGATATTTACCCTTTCAGATAGGGTAGCAGTCATATATGAAGGAGAGATTGTGGGATATGAACTTCCTGAGAAGGAAAATCTTGAAGAGATAGGCCTTATGATGGCAGGTATAAAGGAAAGGAGTATGGTAAATTGAGATTTGAGCCGAGAGAAAAGACTACCCCAATATTTGAATTGAATGTAATGATTATCTCTGTTATACTTTCTTTTGTTGCACTTTCTATCCTTCTTTTTATTCAGGGAAAAAATCCTTTGCAAACCTATAAGATGATGTTTAGTTGGGCATTTTTTAATCCAATAGGATTACAGGGTACCCTTGTGAAATTTGTTCCCCTCTCTATCATAGGATTAGGACTTTTAGCAGCCTTTAAGATGAAGATCTGGAATATAGGAGGAGAGGGACAATATCATCTTGGGGCAATAGGTGCCACCCTTGTTGCCCTTTTCTGGTTCCCGCATCTTAATATATATCTACTACTTCCAGTGATATTTTTAGTAGGTACAATAGCCGGGGGCCTGTGGGGTGCTATCCCGGGTTTACTAAAGGCATATTTAGGTGCAGATGAGATCGTTGCCACGCTTATGCTTAACTATATAGGGATACTCTTTATGGAATATCTTGTATATGGTCCATGGAAAGACCCACATGGTTATAGTTTTCCTATGACTGCCACTTTTACAGAGAATGCACGATTACCTATAATCTGGGGAAAGGTTCATTGGGGTGTGGTAGTCCCTATAATACTTGCATTTTTGATGTGGTATATATTTGAAAAGACTACCTTTGGTTATGAAATGAAAGTAATAGGGGATAATAAAGATGCTGCAAGGTATGCAGGTATGAGTGTAAAGAAAAATATACTTTTGATAATGATAATTAGTGGGATGTTTGCAGGTCTTGCAGGTGCCATTCAGATGGTAGGCATTCAGTACAGGCTTCAGCCAAATTTTTCTCCCGGATATGGATACACAGCTATAATTGTGGCGTGGCTTTCCAGGCTCAATCCCTTTGGTGTAGTAGTTGTTGCCTTTTTGATGGGAGGGCTTTTTGTAGGTTGTGAGATCCTTCAGATCCTTATGAAATTGCCCATATCTATTACATATATATTTCAGGGCCTTCTCTTTACATTTGTTCTTTTAGGTGAGGTTTATATAAAATATAGAATAAAAATTTCAAAACGAGGTGCATAGATGCTTATATCTGTACTTACTGCAGCTATAAGGGCAGGTACTCCCCTTCTT
>JALVIU010000380.1 GCA_027028665.1 Candidatus Atribacteria bacterium
TGAAATGGCAAGGATGATTATTATGGAAGCAGCCCTTAGCTTTTTGGGTTTAGGTATTCAGCCTCCTACACCTTCCTGGGGTTCTATGGTGGCAGACGGGAGGGACTATATTACCAATGCATGGTGGCTTATCACATTTCCCGGCTTGGCTATAATGATCACTGTTTTGGGTATAAACTTATTTGGTGATTGGCTTAGGGATTCCCTTGATCCAAAATTAAAACTTTAGGAGGAAACAACGATATGGGGGTAAAGATTTTAAAAGGGTTAAATTTGCTTGATGTAAAAGAAAAAAAGATAGATGAGGGGATAGATATAGTAATAGAGGGTGGAATTATCAAAGAGATAGGAAAAAATATTGAAGATATGAAATATAGAGATGCAGAGAGATTAGATCTTTCTGGTAAGTATCTTCTTCCGGGCCTTATAAATAGTCATGTTCATCTCTTCCTGGATGGAAGTGTAAATGTTATGGCATCTTTACAGGAGGATGCAGGGGTAAAGCTTTTAAAGGCCGCCAATTTTGCATATGATTTCCTTAAGTCTGGTGTCACTACTGTAAGAGATCTGGGTGGTGTTAATTATCTTGACCTATCTCTTAGAGAGGCAATAAATAGAGGAATAATAGATGGACCCAGATATCTTGTGAGCGGAAAACCTATTGTAATGACTGGAGGACATGGTTACTTCTTTGCGCGAGAAGCAGATGGACCAGATGAAGTGAGGAAGGCTGCCCGTGAAAATCTAAAGAAAGGGGTAGATGTTCTTAAATTTATGGCCACAGGTGGTGTTCTTACACCTGGTGTAGAGCCTGGCTCACCTCAGCTTACCTATGAAGAAATGAAAGCAGGGATAGAAGAGGCACATAAGGCAGGAAAAAAGGCAGCTGCCCATGCCCAGGGGAATGAGGGTATAAAGAATGCTATTCGTGCAGGTATAGATAGTATAGAGCATGGTATATTTTTAGATGATGAGGCCATATCCATGATGATTGATAGAGGTACATATCTGGTTCCCACTCTTTCTGCAGGGTATCTTATCGCAGAAGAGGGAAAGGAGGCAGGGATACCTGCATATACAGTAGAAAAGAGTAAGAGGGTAATGGACCCATACTATAAGAGCTTTAGATTGGCATGTGAAAGGGGAGCAAAGATTGCATTTGGGACAGACGCAGGAACCCCTCTCAATTTTCATGGACCAGTAACATTGGAGATGAAACTTATGGTGAAACACGGTCTTAAGGTATGGGATGCCATTCGTGCAGCCACAATAGTGGCTGCAGAGCTTTTGGGTATGGATGATAAGATAGGTTCTGTAGAAGTAGGTAAGTTTGCAGATCTTGTGGTGCTTGATGGTAACCCATTAGAGGACTTAGATGTATTTACTATACCAAATCTTGTTATGAAAGATGGAGATATATATTAATGAAAAAAAGTGCATATTTTGTAGGACATAGTCATATAGATGCTGTATGGTTATGGGATAGGGAAGAGACTAAAGAAGTGCTTAAGTATACCTTTAATAGGGTACTTGACCTTATGGATAAAAACGAAGATTTTTATTTTATTCAAAGTAGTGCACAGTTTTATAAATGGATGGAGGAGATAGCACCTCAGATATTTGAGAGGATTTCACACTATGTAAAAGAGGGTAGATGGGAAGTAACAGGTGGTATGTGGGTAGAACCAGATACAAATGCTATTTCTGGTGAATCTTATGCAAGACAAATTTACTATGGAAAGAGATACTTCAAGGATAAGTTTGGTATAGATGTAAAACTTACCTGGCTCCCTGATTCTTTTGGTTTTCCAAATACCTTACCTATGATCTTAAAAGAGGGGGGGATTTCCTATTTTTACACTGCCAAGCTTAACTTTGAGCATCCACTTCATTTCCCTTATTATATATTTAATTGGCAAGCACCAGATGGTTCCTTTGTTTTGGCTGTTCATACCTTTAGATATGAGGGAGACCCTACTAAGAAACCTGTAAAAAGTGCATTGGGACTTGCAAGTATTATGCACCCTAATTATGATAGATTTATGATAGTATACGGAGAAGGTGACCATGGTGGTGGCATCTCCCAGGATATGGTAGATCATATAAGAGAGCTAAAGAAAGAGAAAACCTTTAATGTGGAGATGGGAAGGGCCGTAGATTACTATGAGGCTATAGATAAAGGCCTTTTTCCTGTATGGAATGATGAGCTTTATCTTAAAACCCATCATGGTACATATACTACACAGGGAAACTTTAGGCGGAAAAATAGGCAGTTAGAGGGACTTTTGTATAAAACAGAAGTCTATTCTACACTTGCATCATTTTATGGTTATCCATATCCCCACGAAAGGATAGATCACCTATGGGAGTTACTTCTGTTTAATCAATTTCATGATGCCCTTGCAGGAAGTTCTATCCCAAAGGTATATGAGGATGCTTGGAAAGACTTCTCATATATAGAAAGTGAGGCAATAAAGATTAGAGATGAGACACTTGGATATATAGCTAATTCTTTATCTTATGAGTCTTCTTCAGATTCACTAGTAGTATTTAATCCCCTTAATTTCCCTGTATCAAAAAGGATAGTTTATAAGGGAAAAGATATTTATGTAAAGAATATACCTCCTTTTGGATACAAGAAGATATCTCACGGAGATAAAGAAGAAATCCCTATGCTTTCCATGAAAGCAGGAGATGGTGAAATCCGTATAGAAAACAAATTTTTATCCCTTACTATATCTGAGGAAACAGGCCTTTTTACCTCTATCTTTAATAAGAGCATCAAAAAGGAGTTCCTATCTGGGCCAGGGAATCTTATACAGGTATATGAAGATGATGACCTTGTTGAATCTGCATGGAATATACACTTAGGCAGAGAAGAGTTACTTACAGAGCCAGATACTATAAAAATAGTAAAGGATACACCTATTGTCAAAGAAGTAGAGATTACATATATTTACAGACAGGTTGGAAGGCCAGATTCTCCTATGAAGGTATTTGTAGCACTTGATGCATATTCTCCATATATAGATGTGAGGATGAAGATGGACCTTCATAGCCATAATAGAACTTATAAAGTAGCATTTCCTATAGATGTAGATACCCAGTATACCACATATGAGACACCTTATGGATACATAGAAAGGATCGACCCTATAGCACCTGATGCAGATAGTTTTGAGAGATATAAGAGAGAAGTGCCAGGTGGTAAATGGGTAGATAGAGCTGGTTTTACCCTTATAAATGATGGCAGATTTGGTTTTGATGTAAGTGATGGGAAGGCCTTGCGCATGACCCTTGCAAGAACAGTTAAATATCCAAAGCCTATTATTATGGCACTTGATGGTCCACTGGAAGATGAGTATACAGATCAGGGGAAGATGGAAATCTCTTATCTTGTATATCCTCATGGAAAAGATTGGAAAAAAGAGAGGGTCCCCTATCTTGCACACCTTTTCAATATCGGTCTGGATATAGTGAGTGCCGATGTGAAAGACCCTGTAAAGTCTTTATTCTCTTTTTCTCACGATGTGATAGTTACTGCGCTTAAGAAAAAGAAAGATGGAGATGATAATGTTATACGGTTTTACGAACCTCTGGGTAGCTCCACTATAGTTAAAGGCGAGTTTATAAAGAGTAATATATTAGAAGATAAAATAGGGAGAGTAAAAGATTATAGGGTAAAACCACTTTCCCTTAATACATTAATAAAAAAGGACCCTAATTAGGGTCCTTTTTTATTATCTATTTTTTCGTTCTCTATATAAAACATTGATAATAAATAATATTGATAGGCCGATAAGTGTAATCAAGATAGATAGAATAGCCCTTCTTCTTCCGATTTTCTGGATAAAATCAAAGTATTTTTCCAGTTTGCCTTTATAGATCACCTCTTTTTCTTTCTCTTCCCCAAAGCTTATTACTTCTCCACTATGTGATATCAATGATAGTTTTCCCTTAAGTTTTTGAAAACCTGGCCAATAGCTTAATGCACTTAAGTATATAAAAGATGGCTCAAACTTTTTTGTTTCATAAATTATTGTATTGGGCATATTATTTTTTCTTGTCAATTGAATGAGTGTGGCATTTCTTGTGTACTCAGGAATCAGTGTGTATTCTTTGGATATGTACCTATCTTCCGCTCTGTTGTAAAATACTAAATTTTTAAACAGTGAATTTAAGAAAGACCTTGGACTTCCAATAAATATATTTTTTTGTTTTTCTATTCTCTTTATAACCTCATTACTTGCCTCTTCTAAAAATTCCACTTTTGGCATGGTAAATCCTTGAAGTCTACTCCCAAAGGATGCTATTATTATGCCTAATATCCTGAAGAGTGTTCTATTGGGTGTTTTCGTGAATATAACATGAGTATTATCTATCTTTTGATTTTCTATGTATAGATTAGGCAAAAATTTTAGTGAAAATTTAAATGGCGCAATGGTATGTGGTAGATAAAGAATAGAATCTCCCTTTACAAGAATCCATGCTGATTCTGGGTAGATTCTTGTACAATCTTTTACATCGAGATCTAAATATGCATCAAAACCTATATCTAAATATTTATTTCTTAGTATCTCTTTAGTTAATGGAATATACACCTCTCCCCCGTCTGCATTCTTTTCGATAAGTTTTACAGAGGAAATAGGAGTATCATTTAAGGTAATGGTAAGAATAGATTTTACTGGACTAAGTGTTACTGCATGTCTAAAATACAGTTTCATATATGCACCATTTTTGAGCTTCCAGGCTGTTGGAATTTCATAGTAAATATGTTTGCTCTGATGAAATGCACCTTCTAATAGGATATTATCATTTCCCAGGTCTCTAAATGTTATATAATCTTTTTCAAAAGGAAGTACCTTTTCTTCCTCAAGCACTACTTTGCTGTCTATTACAGATGGATTTTTCGTAAGTTGTTTTCTGGAATTTACCATAAGGAGGGCCTTTACACCCCTTATTATATCTTTACTCGTTTTTCCTACTATATATAGTAATCTTTTTTTGGAATGATATGGGGATTGTATAATCCCTATATAGCTTTTTCCTTCTAAAGGCTCTGTTTTTATATGATTTTTAATCAAGTTTCTTATATTTGCAGGGATGTTACCCCATAGACCTATAAATATAATATGTTTATTTTTATCGCTTTGTGTAAGTGCATTTAGAGGAGTAATCACAGGATAAAATTGACTATATGGCGCTATTTCTCCCCAGTTGGCAATAATTGAATAAGCAGCTTCTATTTCTGATGGGACAATCTTGTTGGGAAGTAGAATAATAGATTTTAGAGGTGATACCAATGGAGGTTCAAAGAAAGGGACAGGATAATCTTTTATAGTTAGATTGCTTTTTAATATATATTCAAGATGTACAATACTTTCTCTATGTATCTTGAACCATATGCCCGGGTTATCTATATCTTGGCAGGGATCCGCAAGGCTTCTGAGATAGGCCTTTACAAGAATTTCGTTAGTTCCTTTAATTAAATTATTAATAGGTAGGTCAATTGTAATATTTGTCTTTAATTTGTTTGAGCTATCTAATTTTACACTTTTTATAGGTATGCTGTTTAAATATACTGTAAAACTTGATGTAGAGGAGAGCACTATATCGGAGTGACTTATAACCAGATTTATTTTTCCATTTTTAACAACCCAATTTGGGTCACTATCAAAATAGAAAAAGAAGCTATTAAATATACCATTCCCCCACTTATCTTTTTCAGTAAGAATCATATTTGATACTCTTATACCCGAGGATATAGGTGGTAATGCAGTGTTAGAAGTCTTTTTTGTTATAGCAGGTGAGGGGGTAGGTTTTATATTTGTAGGGTAGATGTCTATAAATACTATATTGGGATTTACCGTAACATCTGCTTTATATAAAAAGTCTTTTTTTATTGAAAAATTAATAGTAGTTGTATTTTTCCCCTGCTTTATCACGTAATTTCCTATAATTGGGTCATTATAGTATTTTATTTTTTGTACCCTTGGGTCTATATCTGTATCTTTTAGTACTACATATAGGTTTTTCCCATATTTTTCTACATTATAAGACGGTATTGCACTTACATCTATTGCTATTCTTCGGAAACCTTCATGAATACCTATCCTTATATTTTTTATTAGCTTATTTTTTGCAAGCCCTATAGTACTATTGATTAAGATAAATAAAATTAAACCAAAAATGATCCATATGGCTATCTTTTTTTTCATTATAGCTCACCCTTCCCTTTTTGTTTTGTCCCAAACTATTCTTTTCCTTAAAAAAATGCTTGTTATTTTTTGAAAAAATACTCTAAACATAATTACTGTCCAGAGTTGCGTATATGTGAAATACATTATAAATGTTAAAATCATATTTTCTAAGGTATTTTCTCCTCTTTCTGCAGTAAGTGTTATACCTACTTCGATGACAAATAGTACAATAGCGAGTACCCATAACAATATAAATGGGCCTTCCAGATTGAGTGTTGTAAGTCCTAAACCTCCTGTTATAAATACATATAAAGATCCCACTATTGCAAGAAAAAACATAAAATACAAGAGAAAGAAGTATAGTATGTCTACATAAATTCTTTTTTTGGGAAGAGAAAAGAATCTTGGGAGATATTTAAAAATAACTTGAAGATTCCCCAATGCCCATCTTGTTCTCTGTCTTATCCATATTTTAAATCTCTCTGGCTCTTCTTCCCATGTGATTGAATAGGGTGCCATTTTAATCCATTTCCCTTGTTGATAAATTTTTATACTAATATCTGTATCCTCTGTAAGTGCCTTAGGGTCCCAATACCCTACCCTTCTAAGTAAATCTTTTCGTATAATAAAATTTGTACCAGGGATTGTAGTTAGTTTAAACACCCTACCTCTGCCTGCCTGGATGGTCCACTGGAAGAAGATAGTTTCTATATTTATGAATTTTGTGAGGAGATTTCGATTCCTATTACGTGTTCTAAACTTACCAATTACTGCTCCTATT
>JALVIU010000381.1 GCA_027028665.1 Candidatus Atribacteria bacterium
TTTACTGCAAGGAGTCCAAGATGGGCCATTGCATATAAATTTCCTACTACTCAGGCAACTACCAGGATACTTGATATCATTGTTCAGGTGGGAAGGACAGGTGCTCTTACACCTGTTGCCCTTTTGGAACCTGTGGAGATTGATGGCTCCATAGTAAAGAGGGCTACACTCCATAATGAAGACGAAATAAAGAGAAAGGATATACGTATAGGGGATAAAGTTTTGGTAGAGAAGAAAGGTGCGGTTATCCCTGAAATTGTAAAGGTGATAAAGGAAGCACGTACTGGAAATGAGCGTATCTTTACAATGCCTGACCGATGTCCTGTATGTGGCTCCAGAGTTGTAAGACCCCCTGGTGAGGTGGTGGCAAGATGTATTGCAGGGATGTCCTGTCCTGCCCAGCTAAAGGGGGCACTTAGGCATTTTGCATCACGTGATGCTATGAATATAGAAGGCCTGGGAGAGAAACTTATAGATAAGCTGGTAGAGGATAAGTTTGTAAAGGATGTTGCAGATATATATTACCTTGATAGGGAGAAGCTCATAAATCTTGAGAGGATGGGTAAAAAATCCGTAGATAATTTACTCAGGGAAATAGAAGATAGCAAGAAAAACGATCTCTATAGATTAATTTATGCACTTGGCATAAGGTTTGTAGGATTGAAAACTGCGCAGATTTTAGAAAGGTATTTTGCCTCTCTTGATGAGATAATAGAAAAAGATGTGGAAGATTTTATATCTATACCCGAAATAGGACCAAAGACGGCAGAGAGTATTTATGAGTTTTTTAGAGAGGAGAATAATCTAAAGGTAATAGATAAATTGAAAAAGGCAGGTGTGAATACAAAAAGGCTTGGTAAAGAGGAAGAGGTGGAAGACAATCCTTTTAAAGGGGCAAAAGTAGTATTTACAGGGGCCCTATCTCATTATACAAGATCTCAGGCAGCAGAGATTGTAGAAAAATTAGGTGCAGAGGTATCAAATAGTGTGAGTAAAAAGACTACATATGTAATAGTTGGCAAAGATCCTGGGAGTAAGTATGAGAAAGCAAAAAGACTTGGTGTAAGCATTCTTACTGAGAAAGAGTTTCTGAGTATAGTTGATAAATTTTTAAAGTAAAAAATTTGAAAATTTATCCGATTTCTTTATAAGGGAGGAGGTGAGTTAGATGAGGATAGAAACAGATGTTTCGAATGTAAATTATCCTCAGACCCATGATGTGACTCACATTTCACCTCGCCCTGAAAGACCAGGGAGTGGTGATAATGCTGTCCAAGGGACTGGGCAAGAAAAGGTTGCAAACAGAAGAGATGATGCCAAAACAACTGTAGATTTAATTAAACAAAAAGAGAAGGACCTGGATATTAATGAAGTAGTAAAGAAGCTTAATGAGACTATGAAGGCATTTGATATCCAATTGAAATTCGAGGTGTATAAACCTACTAGAGACATTATAGTAAAGATCTATGATACGAAGGATAATCGTGTGATCAAGGAGATACCCCCAAAAAAAGTCTTAGATATGGTTACACGTATGCTTGAGATGGTGGGTCTGCTTGTGGATGAAAAGATCTAAGAAGAAGGGGGTGTAGAATATGTCGGGAACTATTCAGATAGGAGGTCTTGCCTCAGGTTTAGATACAAAGAATATCATTAGTGAGCTTATGAAGGTGGAGAGGCAACCTCTTGATAGATTAGAGGACCAAAAGACCGAGTATGAGCTAAAAAAAGAAGCATTAGAAGAGATAAACACATCCCTTCTTTCACTATATGATAGTGTTTCTAAACTTACCCTTGAATCCACTTTTTTGGGAAAGATTACGTCATCCTCTGATGAGGGTGTTGTTACTGCAAAGGCAGGGGCAGATGCTCTTTTGGGTTCCTATGAGATTACGGTAAATAGGCTTGCTACCCCTACCTCTGTAAAGAGCGAGAATGCTATTGGTGCAAAAATTGATAGTACTTCTCCTTTGGATGATGTGGATTTTCGGATTGTTCCCACTACAGGTACTATAAGTCTTACAGTTGATGGTACTACATATGAGGTATTTATAAATACATCTACAGATAGTATAGAAGATGTGGCAAATAATATAAATGCAGCAGTAGGTACCACTATTGCAAGTTATGATAGTACAAATGATACATTTGTACTAAGTTATACAGGTCATACTATTCAGGTGGGAGCCCAGGGTGATACGAGTAATTTTTGGTCAAGTGTATATCTTGATAGTGCAAATCCTGGAGAAACACTCGAAAGTAGTACCCATCTGGGTGCTATAAATCCTTCGAGTTATCTGAAGGATATAAATTTCTCTTATGGAAGTGCCCTTACAGATGGTTATTTTACAATAAATGGAG
>JALVIU010000382.1 GCA_027028665.1 Candidatus Atribacteria bacterium
GCCCTCACAAAGCTGGATGTACTAAGTGGTTTTGATAAGATAAAGGTAGCTATAGAATATAAGGTAGATAATGAAAAAATAGAAGAATTTCCTTACAATGTAAGGAGTCTTTCAAAAGTAGTACCTACATATAAGGAATTTGATGGATGGAAAGAATTTGACTCAAATATAAAGAGAAAAAATGAGCTACCAAAAACTGTACTTGGTTATATATCATTTATAGAAGAATATCTAAACATACCGGTAGAGATTATATCTACTGGTCCAGAAAGGGAGGAGACCATATATAATGATTGATAAAAAAATAATTATAGTAAATGGATTTACAGAGGATGAGTTAAAGGAATTCATTCTATGGTATAAGAAGAACGAAAAACTACCTAAACCTATATTTGCAGTTATCACGGAACACTCTATCGAGTGGAAGGTAAAAGATCTATTAAACGAACTTATAAAGGAAGATGAAGAGATAAAAAAACAAAGGCAAAACAAATAAAAAAGCCCCCAAATTTGGGGGCTTTTTTATTTTACATCATATCTGGGTATCCACCGCCTCCTGGCATTGGTGGTTGTGGTTTCTCTTTTTCAGGTTTTTCAGTTACAAGTACCTCAGTTGTCAAGATCATACTTGCGATACTTGCAGCATTTTGAAGTGCAGATCTTGTAACCTTTGCAGGATCAACAATACCTGCTTCAAACATATCTCTAAACTCTTCTCTTACCGCATCAAATCCTACATTAGTAGGCTGCTCTTTTGCCTTCTCTACAATCACAGAACCTTCAAGTCCTGCATTTTCTGCAATCATCTTGAGTGGCTCTTCAAGTGCCTTTACTATAATATTAGCACCGATCTTCATATCTCCTTCGAGATCAAGTTCTTCAATTTTAGGTGCTATATGCAAAAGTGCAATTCCACCACCTGGCACAATACCTTCCTCTACTGCAGCTTTGGTTGCAGAAAGTGCATCTTCAATTCTATGTTTCTTCTCTTTAAGCTCTGTCTCAGTTGGTGCACCTACTCTTATAACTGCTACTCCACCTTTGATCTTTGCAAGTCTCTCCTGAAGCTTCTCTCTATCATAATCAGATGTAGTTTCTTCTATCTGTGCTCTGATCTGTGCTTCTCTCTTTTCAATCTCTTTAGGATCTCCCTTTCCACCTACAATGATGGTATCATCTTTTGTAACTCTTACTCTCTCTGCACGACCAAGCATATCAATGGTTGCATTTTCAAGCTTGAGTCCGAGTTCCTCAGAAATTACCTGACCACCAGTTACTACTGCAATATCACCAAGCATTGCCTTTCTTCTGTCACCAAATCCAGGTGCCTTCACTGCTACTACATTGAGTGTGCCTCTTAATTTGTTTACAACTAATGTAGCAAGTGCCTCACCTTCTACATCTTCTGCTATAATGAGTAGTGGTCTTCCCACCTGTGCAATCTTCTCAAGGATAGGAAGGAGATTCTTCATATTGCTGAGTTTCTGGTCGGTTATAAGGATGTATACATCATCTAATACTGCCTCCATCCTTTCTGCATCTGTTATCATATATGGAGAAATATAACCTCTATCAAACTGCATACCCTCTACTACTTCAAGCTCTGTACCAATCCCTTTTGATTCCTCAACTGTAATTACGCCATCTCTTCCTACTTTATCCATTGCCTCTGCAATTAAATCTCCGATCTCTTTATCTGCTGCAGAGATAGATGCAACCTGTGCTATATCCTCTTTAGTTTTTACATCCTTTGCAAGTTTCTTGATCTCCTCAACTGCCTTATCAACTGCCTTATCTATACCTCTTTTCAAAAAGATAGGATTTGCCCCTGCTGCTACATTTCTCAAACCTTCCTTAATAATAGCCTGTGCCAATACTGTTGCTGTGGTTGTACCATCACCTGCTATATCATTTGTTTTTGTAGCTACTTCTTTTACAAGCTGTACACCAAGATTTTCGAATGGATCCTCTACATCTATCTCTCTTGCAATGGTTACACCATCATTAGTAATAGTTGGGGATCCAAATTTCTTCTCTAAAACTACGTTTCTCCCCCTTGGTCCAAGGGTTACTTTTACTGCATTAGCAATTATATCTGTACCCCTCTGAAGGGCTCTTCTTGCTTCTTCATTAAAAAGAAATGTCTTTGCTGCCATATCTATCAATCCTCCTCCTTAAAATTTTTTACTCTAATATTGCCAAAATATCGCTTTCACTCATTAAAAGATATTCTTCATCATCAAGTTCTATCTCTGTTCCTGCATATTTTGCAAATATTACTTTATCTCCCACCTTTACGTTCATAGGAATTCTCTTTCCATCATCTGTAAGTCTTCCCTCACCTACTGCTACCACTTCTCCCCTCTGGGGCTTTTCTTTTGCGGTATCAGGAAGTACAATGCCTCCCTTTGTCTTTTCCTGTTCACTTACTCTTTTTACTAAAACTCTGTCACCAAGTGGTCTTATGTTCATTCTTATTCCCTCCTTTGTACAAATTTATCAAATTTAATATTTGACTGTTAGCACTCAAAATTAATGATTGCTAATTTCCAGATATATATAATACCATGTTTCAATAAAATATCAAGTCTGGAACTAAAGCATAATTATGGATAAAATAGGGATACATAAAGTGACAAACAAATATAACATAATTACTTTATATTTTTTAAAAATATCTTGCTAAATCTCCTATTTTTTAGTTTTTATAATTTTTTTATATCACTTAAGGAATGAAATTGCTAAATAAAAGCAATAAAAACGCCCCGGGCAACCGGGGCTTTTTTATCTTCTTTAAATATTATCTCTTCACCCAAAGTCCGTGTACATTACAATATTCTCTTGCAGACACCTCAGAACCTTCTGGAATCTCAAATACTGCCTCTGGTTTATCTCCAGGGTTTAGATATTTTTTATACACCACACCATCTACAATGAGCTCTATCCATTCTATATAATGCTTTTCTTCCATAGGATGCAAAGCATTTTCTCCTACAACAACTACGTATTTATCTCCTTCTCTTTTTATAAATGGTACATGCTTTTCGGTAGATGTATCTGCTGTTTTCTCCTCTAAAAGTATCATTGGTTGACCACAACATACAAGTTCTCCTGCACCTTCATGTACCACCTCTACAATATTACCACATATTTCACACTTATATATCTCAAATTTCTTTGTCATATTACCACCCCTTCATCTAAAATTTCTTAAATTTCTCTCCTGGAAGACCACATACAGGGCACTTCTCAGGTGCATCATCTATTGCAGTATATCCACATACAGGGCATACATAAACACTTCTTACTTCTGCATCCTGATTGGCCTCTGCCTTATCTTTTGCATCTTTATACATTTTAGCATGAAGCTTCTCTGCCTCAATAGCATAATTTATGCTTCTTTCTGCACCCTTCTCTCCCTGAAGTTTTGCCACAGCATCATATGCAGGATACATTTCTTCCACTTCAAAGGTCTCACCTTCTATAGCAGCCTGCAAATTATCAGGAGTTTTTCCCACATTGCCAAGTTCTCTAAAGTGATTTGTAGCATGTACCTGCTCTGCATATGCTATTGCCCTAAAAAGTTTTGCTATATTTGGCTTACCCTCTTTCTCTGCCACATCTGCAAATATTAGATATCTCATATGTGCCTGACTCTCACCCGCAAAAGCAGCCTCTAAATTGGCTTGTGTCATTTTTTTCATAAAAACACCTCCTATACTATTTATCTTTCTTGGTAGACTCTTTCTTTACAAAACTTCCTTTTGCCCCACAGGAAGGACACTTTCTCGGCTTACACTTTGCCTCCTTTTCATATCCACAGTTTGTACATACATAAACAGCCAAACAGACCAACCCCCTTCTTAATTAGTTTGAAGACTTTTTCTCCTTTTTTAAACATTCCTTACAAATACCATACATATACACATGTACCTTCTCTATAAAGCCTTCGGAAATCATGGTATTACCACTTATGCCCAAATTAAAATCTTTAGATGGTTCAATATCATATATTTTCCCACATTTGGTACATAAAAAGTGAAGATGAGGGGTAGTATTATTATCAAATACTACTTTTTTGTCGAAAAGATATAATTCCTCTACTACATGAAGTTCACTTAAGGTCTTTAATGTATTATATACAGTGGAAAAAGACATGTAAGGAAAATCTTTTTTGAGGGTGGTGTATATATCTTCTGCAGAATAATGCCCATCCTTTTTTGAGAGGAAATCAATAATGGCAATTCTCTGAGGAGTAAGCTTTATTTTCTTTTCGCGAAAGACATTAATAATTTCTTCTTTGTTAATCATAGATTCTTTTCCCCTTTTTTAGAAATAATGTAAACTATTCTAATTTTAAACTAATAATTATTTTTTGTCAATACTCTATTTCAAGTTAATTAGTATTCCCTATCAAGATCAACCAAAGTATCTGGCAATTTCCCATGAATTAATCCATTTATTAAAGATATAGCTTCATCCTTTATCCGATCTAAAAAATTATAGGTCACACCAGCTGTGTGTGGAGTCATCACTACATTATCCAGTTGCCAAAAAGGAAACTTGGATGGATAAACATTAAGATTCTTTCCCTTTGGATAATTCCACCATACATCAATAGCTGCCCCTTTCAATTTTCCTTCCTTAAGATGTCTATAGAGTTTTTCTTCATCCACTATCCTCCCCCGGGATATATTAACAAGATATCCATAACCTAATGCATCAAGGGCCTCTCTGCCTATAAGACCTTCTGTCTCCTTTGTCAGGGGAAGAGAAACAATAAGGATATTGCTCAATTTTAAAAATTCCAAAAGTCTATCCTGTGTTCCAAACTCCTTTATAAATGGATAATCCTCTCTTTCTCTACCACTTAGAGTCCTCTTTATTGCAAAGATATCCATCCCAAAGGGGCTCAGCATATGGGCAATCTCTTTTCCTATAGAGCCAAAACCTAAGATAGTTACAGTGCTTCCATATAGATCATCCAATATATCCCCTTCCCATCTTCCCTTCCATATTCCTTTTCTCATATATCTATCAAATGCTGGAATCTTTTTAACCAGAGAAAAGAGAAGGGTAACGGCAAATTCAGAAACAGCCCTGGCATTGGTATGAGAATTGGCAAGGGGTACCCCTCTTTCCTTGATCAAGGAAAGATCCAGTATATCCACCCCTGCAAAGGGGATATAGATAAGCTTTAGATTTGGCAAAGACCAGAGAAGCTCTCTGTTTATCCTATATCCTATTATAAGCCCTATCTCAGAAGGGTCATAATCTTCATCTGGTGTATAAAACTTTACACTTGCACCATTGAAAGAGGAAGATTTAAACATCTCTTTTTTTATCGGTCCCTTTAATATAAGTACCCCTAAATCGCCCATAGGTCCTCCTTATAAAGAAAGTGAGGATTTTACATCTAAAGAGAGATCGGAAAATATACCTTTTTTAAAATAATAATACCCAACTATGCCAATCATAGCACCATTATCTGTGCACATATTAAGTGGTGGAAGGTATAGTTCAAAACCCATATCCCTCGAAAGTGATTTCAATCTCTTCCTCAACCTTGAGTTTGCAGATACTCCACCACCCAATACAAGTTTTGTTTCTTTTGTTTTCTCTATAGCTCTTCTTACACGCACTATTATCGCATCTATTACTGCCTCTTGAAAGGATGCCACTATATCTTCTATTTTGTGATTTTTTCCCTCTTTTTCCATAAATACCCTGACTGCTGTCTTAAGTCCACTAAAACTAAAATCCAGAGAATCCTTTCCAGTATTTGCCCTGGGGAACCTAATTGCCTCTGGGTTCCCCTTTTTTGCCATTTTATCTATTATTGGACCTCCTGGATATCCCAGACCAAGAAGCTTTGCTACCTTATCAAATGCCTCACCTACTGCATCATCCAGTGTATCCCCCAATACATCATACACACCATAATCCTTTACCAGGACAAGCATGGTATGCCCTCCTGAGATCAAAAGGGAAAGAAAAGGTGGGGTAAGATCTAAATATGTAGAAAAGGTAGAGAATATATGCCCCTCCAAGTGATTTACTCCAATAAGCGGTTTTTTCAATAAAAAAGAAAGTGTTTTTGCAGCAATAAGGCCCACAAGTAAAGAACCTTCAAGTCCTGGACCATAGCTTACAGATATAGCATCTATATCCCCATACGAGAGTCCAGAGCTCTTAATTGCCATATCTAAAGTGGGTAAAATAAACTCTAACTGTTTTCGTGCTGCTACTTCAGGCACAATCCCACCAAATTGTTTTTGTATATCTGAAGAGCTTGATATAATATTAGCAAGAACTTCTCTTCCGTTTTTTACTATCCCTATTCCTGTTTCATCACAGGATGTCTCTATTCCAAGTATAACTATATCACTCATTTAAATCCTAAATCCTTAAGTGCCCAAATTTGAACTCTATAGTTTCTCTCATCTGCAACCCCTATCCTCTTATTTACTTTATCATATGCAAGTGCCTTTGGGCTTACAAGTTCACCTTCATCTATACCAGGTGTCCCAAAGGATGTAATAAACTTTCCTCTATCAGAAAAAACGAGAATCTGTCCCCCATCTCCATCTGCTACCCATATGGTATCCTTTGGACCTATACATACACCAGATATATGTCCCACAAACTCTCCCTCATCAAATCCAGAACGGCCAAACTCATATAAAAACTCTCCTGAATCTATATCAAAAACCAATACCTTATTTCTAAACTTCTCCGTAACAACTAATTGATTTTTAGAATTAATTGCGGCAAAAGCCACGTAATTCAGATATCCCACTTCATGTTTTATCCCTGTTCTCTCCTCTTCCTTTTTCTCCACAAGAGAGAGTCTGCCCAATTCCTTTATAAGCTTTCCCTTTTCTGTAAATACATAGAATCTACCCATATGTCCCAGTGCTACATAAATATTATCAT
>JALVIU010000383.1 GCA_027028665.1 Candidatus Atribacteria bacterium
ACTGTGGAGCGTGGATTTTTGCTTACACCTTTTTGGTCTATAGAAATAGCAGGAGAGAGTCCCTCAATGTAATCTACATCTGGTTTTTCCATACGATCTAAAAATTGCCTTGCATAAGATGAAAGGGACTCTACATATCTTCTTTGACCCTCTGCATATATGGTGTCAAATGCAAGGGTAGACTTTCCAGAACCTGAAAGTCCGGTAATCACTATGAACTTATTCCTTGGAATAATAACATCTATATTTTTTAAATTATGTTCCCTTGCACCTTTTATATATATAAAATCCTTAAGCCCTTTCAATCTTTAACCCTTCCTTTTTTAGTCTTTTTATTTCGTCTCGTAAAAATGCAGCTTTTTCAAAATTTAATTCCCTTGCAGCATCCATCATCTCTTTTTCAAGTTCCTTTATGAGATTTTCTATATTTTCATCTTTATGTATTGAATAATCCCTTGGCCTTTTCTTTTCCTCTATCTTTTTACTCTCTATAAGTTCTGTTATATCACTTATTTCCTTTTGAATGGTTTGAGGGGTGATACCATGTTTTTTATTGTATTCAAGTTGTATTCTTCTTCTTCTTTCGGTTTCACTTATAGCCTTTTTCATAGAATCTGTTACTCTATCTGCATATAGTATTACAGTACCTGCTGTATTTCTCGCAGACCTTCCCATTGTTTGAATGAGTGCTCGTTCCCCCCTTAAAAATCCCTCTTTATCTGCATCCAATATGGCAACAAGTGTGACCTCTGGGAGATCAAGACCTTCCCTTAATAGATTTACCCCTACAACTACATCATATTTCCCTTCCCTTAGTCCCCTTAATATCTTTACCCTATCGATAGTAGAGATTTCAGAGTGGAGATAGTTTACTTTGATCCCTAATTCCATAAGGTATGAGCTTAGATCTTCTGCCATCCTTTTTGTAAGTGTAGTGATAAGTACACGCTCATTTTTCTCTATTCGTTTCTTGATTTCTTTTATGAGGTCATCTATCTGGCCCTCACTTGGCCTTACCTCTATTTTTGGATCTACAAGCCCTGTTGGTCTTATGATCTGTTCAACTACCTTTTCACTTACTTTGAGTTCAAAATCCCCGGGTGTAGCAGATACAAATATTACCTGATTTATATGTCCTAAAAATTCTTCGAAATATAAAGGTCTATTATCAAATGCAGATGGAAGCCTAAACCCATGTTCTATCAAATTTTTTTTTCGGGAATAATCTCCCCTATACATTCCTTTAAGCTGAGGAATTGTTACATGTGATTCATCTATAAACATGAGGAAATCAGATGGAAAATAGTCCAGGAGTGTGGCAGGGGGTTCACCTGGTGCACGACCACTTAGATGTCTTGAATAATTTTCTATACCTGTACAATATCCTACCTCTCTTAGCATCTCTAAATCGTAATTGGTCCTTTTTTCTAACCTTTCTGCCTCCAGGAGTTTTCCTTGACTTCTTAGCTCTTTTAACCTTTCTTTAAGCTCTTTCTTTATGTCCCCAATGGCCCTTTCCAGTTCAGGAGGTGAGGTAATGAAGTGTTTAGCTGCAAAAATAGAAACCTCTTTTACATTTTTGATCTTTTTCCTTGTTATAGGATCTATCTCTGTAATCCTATCTATCTCATTTCCAAAAAACTCTATTCTATATATAGAATCTGAATATACAGGAAAGATCTCTATGGTATCCCCTCTTACCCGAAATGTCCCCCTTTTTTGATTTACATCATTTCTTTCGTAAAATAACCCTACAAGATGTCTTACAAGCTCTTTTCTTTCTATCTCTTCCCCTTCTACTATTGTGATAATTCTCTTTCTATATTCTTCAGGGTTCCCTAGTCCATAGATACAAGAGACACTTGCTACAATTATGACATCTCTCCTCTCAAGGAGTGATCGGGTGGCAGAGTGCCTTAGTTTATCTATTTCTTCGTTTATGTCTGCATCCTTTTCTATATACGTATCTGTATGTGGGATATATGCCTCAGGTTGATAGTAGTCATAATAGCTTACAAAATATTCCACTCTATTTTCTGGAAAGAACCTTTTGAATTCTGAGACAAGTTGTGCTGCCAGGGTCTTGTTGTGAGATATGACAAGGGTGGGCTTTTTATATTTGGCGATAATATTTGCCATAGTAAAAGTTTTACCAGACCCTGTTACACCCAACAAGGTCTGGTATTTATATCCTCTTTTGAGACCCTCTAAAAGTCCTTTTATCGCTTTTTCCTGATCTCCTCGAGGCGAAAATATTGGATTCAATCTAAACAAAACTCTCTACCAACTCCTTGTAAATTGCATCTACCTGTTTTTTTGTCTCCTCAGGTGTCCCATTATTAT
>JALVIU010000384.1 GCA_027028665.1 Candidatus Atribacteria bacterium
TTTATATAATCTTTTTGTGTGATTTCAATCATATTTTATTTTTATCAATCAATCTATGTGTATAATTGGTAATCAACAATTCTGTAATCTCCCCTCTTTTTTCTGGTTTTGAATTTATACTTCTCCTTGCAGAGACCCTGACTATATTATAATTACTATATAGTTTATCAAAAAAGCCTGTTGCCTTATTTTCATATCTTACATCTGAATTACTTAACATCCATAAATGACCCTTTTTGTTTAGTGTATCACAAAAAAGCTTGAGTCGTATTTGTTCTTGATCATCAAATTTATCAAAATAAGAAGTGAAGCTTGAAGTGCTACTTATAGGCTTATAAGGGGGGTCAAAGTAGAAAAAACTTTTTTCAGTTACATAGTTAAGTACATCTTCAAAATCCTCGTTTAATATTTCTACTTTTTTCAGTACTTTATTTATATTTAATAGATTTTCTTTATCACATATTTTTGGCCTTTTGTATCTTCCCATCGGAACATTGAATTCCCCTTTTTTATTTACACGATATAGCCCATTAAAACATGTTCTATTTAGAAATATGAAAAGGGCTGATTGGGTAATAGTATCTGAAATTCTTTTATTAAATAGTAGTCTTTTTTCAAGATAGTAAGCCTTCTTTTCATTGTCATTACCTTCTAATGCATGATATTCCTTTTCCCATTTACTCAATATATCTATAAGCTCTGAAACATTGTATTTAACTGTTTTATAGGTATTTATTAATTCTGGATTAATATCGTTTATAATTATCTTTTTTATATTTGGGATGTTACTAACTATCCAGAAAAGTAAGGCTCCACTTCCCACAAAGGGTTCTATATAAGGCATATCTCCTGTAAATAATTCTTCTGGGAGAGCGTTAGTTATATAAGGTAGTATCTGGGTTTTTCCTCCCGCCCATTTAAGAAATGGCTTAACTGTAGGATAGATTGGGGGTCTTGAAAGGATTTTGCTTATGTTTATTGTTTTCTTGTATTTCTGAGGCTTTACTGATATAACCATGTTTATACAATATACCAAACCATTGAATTTGTCAAGGCATTGATAACCATCTGTTAATTGTAGAGGAAAAGCTAAATTAGGGATGAGATCTAAAGGGAGATAAAAATAGGATTGGGTGGCAAAGACCCAATCCCTTGATCTATTGGAAGGTTATGGGGAAACCATTTTTCATCCACTCTCTGATTCCCCCTTTCATACTTACCGCCTTATATCCCATCTCTTTTAGAAGTTTTGTTGCAAGTAGAGCCCTTTCTCCTGTTTCTGAGTATACTATTATGGTCCTTTTTTCATCTTTTGGAATGATACTTTCTATCTTAAACTCCAGTACCCCTCTTGGAATCCATCTTGCACCAGGGATCATCCCCTCTTTTAGCTCATCTTTTTCCCTTATATCCAAAAATACTACATCTTTAGTATTTGTTTTGAGGTAGTTATTATATATAAAAGGAGCAGAGAGCTCACTTGTAATCTCCTTTGCAGAGACAAGATAATCATTCTGTGTTTTTAAAATATTATGAGAGCCAAAATTTATCATAAATATGGCAAACCCGAGTACGACAAATGCTGATAAGAAAGAGATATGTTCCTTCATTTTTAACACCCCCTGTTTTAATTTTTCCAGGAGGTATTATAATCCCCAATGTTAGATTTGTCAATGGATAAATCAAAAAAAGTTTGAAAAATTTAAATAAAATTTATTTTTGTTCAGGAACAAGGTTTGGTGGTCTTTTTCCTGATAGGGCTATATCTACATTTTCACATACCATTACACTCATACGTTCCCTTGTCTCCACAGTTGCAGAGCCTATGTGTGGTAACAACACTACATTTTCAAGGGAAGAGAGCCCCTCTGTAAGCTTTGGTTCATATTCATAAACATCAAGCCCTGCACCTTGTATTCTCCTTTCCTTTAGTGCTTCAATGAGTGCCTTCTCATCTATTACACTACCACGGCCTGTATTTATAAGGTATGAGGTAGGTTTCATAAGTTCTAATCGATCCTTATCTATTAGGTGATATGTCTGGGGTGTGCCAGGTGTATGGATAGAAACTACATCTGATTCCCTGAGGAGTTCTTCGAGAGATACATATCTTGTATTATACCTATCCTCTATCTCTTTTGGCAATCTGTGTCTATTATGATATATAATCTTCATACCAAAACCCAATGCTCTCCTGGCTACCGCCTGACCGATGCGCCCCATTCCTATTATACCCAATGTTTTACCATATAGGTCATGACCTAAAAGCAGAGAAGGTTTCCATCCTACAAATCTACCTTCTCTTGTAAATTTATCCCCTTCTACTACACGTCTTACAATGG
>JALVIU010000385.1:2500-19526 GCA_027028665.1 Candidatus Atribacteria bacterium
AGTTTGCCATAAATTTGCCCATAAATTCAGGCTATGGTTACTTTTGTGCACAAGAAAGTATAGTAAAGTATAGTAATATTTTGCAATTCTAATAATATCTATGGCCTAACTTTTTCAATTTTAATATTTCTTATTTTATATTAGTAGTCATAAATAGCGTTAGACAAAACTAAGATTTAGATGTATAATTTATTGTAATAAGAGTACGTATGGAGGGAATATATGTTAAGTCTTATAAATTTAAAAATTTATACACCATATTTATTAATAAATAATGGATTCATAAATATAAATAAAGGAAGAATAGAAGATATCGGGCCTATGGAAAAATATATACATAAGGAGAAAAGTAGAGAAGTAAATCTTAGTGGATATATTGCCATTCCAGGACTTATAGATACCCATTTTCATGGAAGTAATGGATATGATTTTATGGATGGGACAGAAGAGGCACTAAAAAGTATTGCAATATCTCGTCTGAAAGAAGGGGTTACAGGGATATATCCTACTACTGTATCTGAAAGTTTTGATAGGACCAAAAAAGCTATAGAAACATTTATAAAAGTAAAAGAGAAAGGGTTTAAAAAAGGAGCAAGATTACTTGGTATACACTTAGAAGGACCTTATATTTCTATAAAGAAAAAAGGGGCCCAAAATGAAAAATATATAAGAGAGATAGATATTGAAGAAATTAAGGAGTTTATAAAGATAGGTATGGGTTTTATAAAAATGGTATCTTATGCACCGGAATTAAAAGATGGAGAAAAATTAACTGCATTCCTAATAGAAAACGATATTCAGCCTTCGATGGCCCATACAGAGGCCTCTTATGAGGATGTAAAAAAATGTTATATGTATGGCCTAAGACATGCAACACACCTTTTTAATGGAATGATCCCTATACATCATAGAGAAATCGGACCTGTAGGTAGCGCTTTATTATATGATGATTTCTATGTAGAAATTATAGCTGACAAAATTCATTTATCCTCTTCTATGTTAAAGTTGCTTACAAAAATAAAAGATCCTGCACATATAATACTGATTACTGATGCAATAAGGGCACAGGGGCTAAGAGATGGCATATATGAATTGGGAGGACAAGAGGTATTTGTTAAGGAGAAAAGAGCAAGACTTGCAAATGGTGCCTTAGCAGGAAGTACTTTATTTTTAAATGAAGCAATAAAAAATTTACAAGAAGAGACAGAACTCCCCATAGAGAAAACCATAGCAATGGCTACTATTATCCCTGCCAAATTTATGGGAATAGATAATCTATTTGGAAGTATAGAACCAGGGAAGATAGCCGATATTGTAATTACAAATAATAATTTTAGTATCTACAAAGTATATAAAGAAGGTGAGGTAGTATTTGAAAGAGGATAAAAAACAAGAAAAAAAAGACAAGAACAAGAAAAGAAATTTTAATTTTTTATTTACCTTTATTATAGTCATATTACTGGGTATATTCATCGGGGGGACTGTAGGAACAGTTTCTGCTTTTATGGGAATAAACAAATATATTCCCACCAAAAAAGACTTTATTACATCTTTATCCACTACAATTTATGATATAAAAGGTAGAGAAATAGCAAAGTTATGGAAAGAAAATAGAGAAATAGTTCCTCTCTCTAAGGTACCTAAACATCTAATAAATGCAGTAATAGCAATAGAAGACTCAAGATTTTATTCCCATCATGGTATAGATATAAAAGGGATACTCAGGTCATTAATTCAAAATATCATAAATAGAAAAATAGTAGAGGGTGCAAGCACTATAACACAGCAACTTGCAAGAACCTCTTTTTTAAATAGGGAAAAAACACTAAAAAGAAAAATAAAAGAGGCAATACTTGCCATTCAAATAGAAAAGAAATACTCAAAAAATGAAATACTAGAACTATATCTCAATGAAGTCTATTTTGGCCATGGTGCATACGGGGTACAAAGTGCCGCAAGAACCTTTTTTGGAAAAGATGTAAGTCAATTAGATCTTGCAGAGTCTGCACTTCTTGCAGGACTCTTAAGAGGCCCTTATTATTATTCTCCGTATATATATCCTGAGAGGGCAAAAAAAAGACAACAAACAGTGCTTCGAAAAATGCTTGAAAATGGCTTTATTACAGAAAGTGAATATGAGAAGGCATTAAATGAAAAACTTCATCTTGTTCCACTTAATAATAAAATGGTAAAAAATGCACCATACTTTGTAAATTATATATTAAATATTCTATTAAAGGACTTTGATAGAGACGAGATTTACAAAGGAGGGCTAAAAATTTACACTACCTTAGACTTGGACGTACAAAGGGTCGCAGAAAAGACACTAAGTGAATCTGGTTATCAAGGTGCAATTATTACTATAGATCCAAAAACAGGAGAGATAAGGGCAATGGTAGGGGGAAGAAATTTTAAAGAGAGTCAATTCAATAGAGCAATACAGGCAAAAAGACAACCAGGGTCATCATTTAAGCCAATATACTATTCTGCTGCTTTAGAAAATGGCTTTACTGCAGGTTCCATAATTGTAGATGAACCATTAAAATTTGATAACGGATGGGAGCCAAAAAATTTTGATAATGAATATTTCGGCCCCGTAACACTTGCCTTTGGCCTTGCCTATTCTCTAAATTCTGTAGGAATAAAGATAATGCAACAAATAGGTGTAAAAAAGGCTATAGCATATGCAAGAAGATTTGGCATAACAACCCCTCTGGTAAATAATCTATCCCTTGCACTTGGTGCATCAGAGGTGATACCCTTAGAAATCATATCTGCATATACCGTATTCCCAAACAAAGGAAAATGGATAGAACCCCATGGTTTGATAAAAGTAGAAAACCATGAAGGGGCTGTATTGAAAAGATTTATACCAAAGACACGACAGGTAATAAAACCAGAAACTGCATATATTATGTGCAAACTTCTTGAAGGAGTAATAAAAAGAGGAACTGCATGGAGGGCAGATATAGGAAGAGAAATGGGTGGAAAAACAGGGAGTACCAATGATTATAGAGATGCATGGTTTATAGGATTTACTCCCGATCTTCTTACAGGTATATATATCGGGAATGATGACCATTCTCCTTTGGGAAACAGAAAAACAGGTGGATTAGTAGTTGCCCCTCTATGGAAAAAGATAATGAAAGAGGCATTAAAAGATATACCTCCTAGTAGATTTGAAAAACCTGATGATATAGTAGAAATACCAATGTGCTTCAAAAGAGGTATTTTAGGAAAACCAGACTGTAAAGATAAGGTAAGGCTTCCATTTGTAAAAGGGACAGAACCAGAGGAAACACCTGTCCCTACTTATAAGGAAAAAAATCTTACACCTATTGAAAACAAGACGCCTACGCTTGTAACCTCAGGAGAAGAATTTTCAGCACCTACACCAACACCTACAGAAGAAAAGGAAGAAACTATGGAAGAGCTTATAAAGAAATTGAAAGAGAAGCTCAAAAAAGAGGGGAAATTATAAGTTATACATCTAAATAAACAACGGTTACTCCTCCATCTCCTTCCTCTGGGAGACCTGGTCTAAATCTTACTACATAAGGAGTTTCCCTTAATATATCATGTGTAAGATTTTTTAGTATTCCCTGTCCTTTCCCATGAATAATATATATAGGGCTAATACCCAATAGGTATGAATCATCTAAAAATTTCCTTATAAGGGGTTCTGCATCTTCTGTATACATTTTTCGTATATGTAACCTATTAGTAGCCTTTACCTTCTTCTCGACAAATCCTGACATTGGTACTCCTTTATCCATACTCTCTTCTTTTGGCTTATCTGTCTTTTTGATATTTTTTGCCAGGGTAGTAATCCTCATACCACTACAGTTTACAACTACTTTGCGATCTTTATCAATCTTCTCTATCTCTCCTTTTAAACCAAGATTTTCCACCTCTACAAAATCCCCTATCTTGAATTCCTCTTTTTCCTGAAACAAATGGATCTCAGGGGCAGGCTTCTTCTTTTCTATCTTTTCTAATTCCTCTTTCAAAAGGGTCCTCGCCATCTTAGTTGCCTCTTTAGTGGCACCTTCTTTTCTCATCTTCGAAATAATCTTGTTTAACTTTCTTGCAGTGTCTAAGATAATTTGTCTTGAAAAATCAAGGGCTTCCTCTTTCATGCGCTCAATTTCTCTTTCCTTTTCTCGTATATTTCGTTCTTTCTCTATTTTTAATTTAGAGAGGTTCTGCCTTAATTTTTTTACTTTTTCCGATTCTTTATAAGATCTATCCCTATATCTTTTTATCTCCTCTAAAAAATCTTCAACCCTTAATCTTTCGCCAGATAAAAATTCTTGTGCCTTATTCAAAATCTCTTCAGATAAGCCCAATCTCTTTGCTATCAAAAAGGCATTGCTTCTCCCAGGGAGACCTATGGTTAATTTATATGTAGGTCTTAGATTCTTTATATCAAATTCCACAGATGCATTAATTACCCTATCCTCAAGATAAGCAAACTCTTTAAGTGGGGTATAGTGAGTTGTAACCACAGCCTTTGAGCCCTTCTCTTTAAGATAGGAAATTATAGCCATCCCCAGGGCTGCCCCTTCTTCTGGATCTGTACCTGCTCCAAGTTCATCAAGTAAAACAAGGGATCTATTATCTACCTCTCTTAAAATTTTTATGATATTTTCCATGTGAGAAGAAAATGTTGAAAGACTCTGTTCTATACTTTGTTCATCCCCAATATCTGCAAAAATTTTAGGAAAAATACCCATATTACTATCTGGACTTGCAGGGATAAAAAGTCCGGATTGCACCATAATAGTCAGTAATCCTATTGTCTTTAGAGAAACAGTCTTCCCCCCTGTATTGGGACCTGTAATTACCACAATATCATAATCTTTTCCTATCTTTAAAGATATGGGCACTGCATTCTTTCCAAGAAGAGGGTGCCTGGCATTTATAAGTTCAATAAATCCACTATCATTTAAAGCTGGATAGGTAGCCTTATACTCTTCTGCAAAAAGATATTTTACATAGACAAAATTTATATAGGTAATTGTACGAAATGACTGATCTATCTTATCTATTCTTTCTCCTATCGTTTGTGAAAATCTTCTCAGTATAAGCTCTTTCTCTCTTTCCTCTTCCTTCTCCATCTTTACTAATTCATTATTCATATCAAGTACCTGAATAGGTTCTACAAAATAGGTAAGTCCACTTCCTGATCTATCATGGACTATTCCAGGAAGAGTTTTAGAAAAGCCTTCTTTGAGAGGAATTACATATCTATTATTTCTCACAGTTATAAGTTTCTCAGCCACAATTTTTTGATAAAGATTATTTCTCATTATGTTCTCAAGTGTATTCCGAATCTTTCCTATAAGTCTTCTCTTATTATTCCTTATTGCTCTTAATCTCTCTGATGCATCATCTTTTAACTCTCCATCCTCTCCTATTGCCCTATGGATATCTTTTACAATCTTTTGAAAATTTCCAATTTCTCTTCCATACCTACTTAAATGTGGTAATTTTTCTTTATGGGATAGCAAAAAATCCTTTATCTTGTTAAATTCTCTAAAGACTTCACTTATGCCAAAAAGTTCTATTCCAGTAAGTATACCTCCCTTTTCTATCTTCTCCATGTATGGCCTTATATTTATAAAATCCCTAAAAGGAGGGGTAGCATATCGCAAAACATCCTCAAGTTCCTTTATTTCATCCAACCATATTCGTATCTTCTCTATATCAGATATGGGAGAAAGCAAGAGGCAGTATTCTTCTACAGAAGGAGAGTGTGTATAACTTGCAAGGATCTCCTTTATCTTGTCAAATTCTAATACCTTCTGTGTATGCTCATTCATTTCTTATCTTTCCCTCTCTGATTGTATTAAAAAGCAAAAATACATCCTTTAGCTTATAAGTATTCACAACTTCTTCTCTCTCAAGTCCTGCTTTATTGGCAATAACCAAAGAATTTTCTATATTTGAAAGAGAGGACACATAATGGGCATCACTACTTAATATATATTTCAATCCCAAAGATCTCAATTTATAAATTTCATAGCTATCTAAATCCATCCTCCTTGGAGTACCATTTATCTCCAGTAGTATATTATTTCTTGCAGCCTCTTTAAACACCTCTTCTCTGTCAAACTCATATCCCGGTCTTATCCCAAGCTCTCTTCCAGTAGGATGGGCAAATGCTATGACATAAGGGTTTCTAAAGGCAGAAATGATTCGTCTCGTATTCTCCTCGATACTTAATCCAAAATTTGTATGTATAGCGGCTATTACATAATCAAAACTCTTAAGCACCTCATCAGGATAGTCAAGGCTTCCATCAGCCCTTATGTCTACCTCTGCCCCAAACAAGGGATAGACTATAGGATTTTTATCCCTTAGCTCTTCTATCTCTCTACCTTTCTTCTCTACATCTTCTATAGATAATCCATGTGCTATGGTAAGTGAGGCAGAGTGATCAGAAATGCCTATATATTCGTATCCCCTATTGGCTGCCTCATACAATATCTCTTCTATCTCACTTCTTCCATCACTCCAGGTAGAATGAACATGAAATTCACCCAATATGTCCTTTTTTGAAATTACAAAAGCGGGATTATACCATTTAAATTCCCCAAATCCTTCTCTAAATATGGGAGGTATTACATCTATCTCTATCTTTTCATATATATCCTTTTCCCTCTTAAATCTCTCCTTCCAAAATGAGATATTAGTCTTTTTATATTTATCTATTACCTCCATTACGTGTGATTTAGAGCCTGTAGTGAAAAATAGCACATTCCATAAAAGACCCGATGAAGGAATATATATGGAACCGGAAAGATTCTCAAATGTATAGCTAATTTTTTTATAATATAAACTTTCATCTATATTCTCTATATTTATAATATCTGAAAGAACATCAAGGTCTCTAATATCATAAAAAACAAAATCCAAATTCTTTACAAATTCTTTTTTTCTCCTGAGCTCCCCTGTTATATAGTAAGATAGGTGATGGTCTTTAAATCTTTTAGTTAGTTCACCTATCACATCAAATAAAGCAGGAAAGGGGAGGCCTCTATTTTTTTCCCTGAATTCAACACCTCTTTTTATCTTTTCGATTAACTTTTCACCTATACGGGGCAAATGATAGAGAGCTCCCGAATAAAGCGCATCTTTAAGGTCCTCTATATTTTTAATGTTCAAATTTTCATAGAAAAGTCTTATCTTTTTTATGCCAAGACCTGGAATCGATAAAAGCTCTTCAAGTTCTATAGGGTATTCCTTTTTTAACTCATTAAGGTATAGGCTTTCACCTTCTTTTAATATTTCCTCTACCCTTCCTATTATACTCTTTCCTATTTTTGGGATACCTTTTAGATTTTTCAGATCTTCTAAATTCTTAATCTCAAAATCAAGATTTTCTATTATCCTGGACGCATCCCTATAAGCCCTTACTTTAAATACATTTTCCCCTTTTAGCTCGAGATAGTCAGAGATCTCCTTTAGTATGTTACTTATCTTTTTGTTCACCAGTATCCTCTTTCTCTTTTAAATTTAAAGGGATTTTTATCTTTTTAAGTGGAATCTTCCAATTGGGTATCTTTATCTGTTTTAAATAATTTTTAATATATATACCTTTTACCTGTTGTATTATATAAGAATTTTTGTCTAAATAATCCTTTACATCCTGAGGAAGTGGAAAAAATATAAGAAACAAAACAATTATTAATATCCATATTAGTCCCTTCAAGAAGCCTATTATTGCACCACCAAGTCTATCAAGACCTCCAAGTGAAAAAGTATGTATTATTGTGCGAGCCATATAGATAATTAGTTGAAAGAAAAATAATACTGGAAATAGTATGAGAATATAGGCCAATACCCTGGCTAATGAAGGAGGGAGTTTTAGATAATTCACTATAACTAAAGAAAAAATAGGGGACCACACAATAGATAAATAATTACCTATTATGAGTCCCAAAAAACCTAAAACTTCCCTTATTATACCCCTTTTTGCACCAAAAATAGTATTAATAGCTATAATAGATAAGCAAACCCATTCAACCCAGGTCACTGTTCTCTAAAAATCGCCCCCAATCGTTCAACAAGATAAGTCTTTAACTTTTTCATCACTATATCTACATCCTCATCAGTAAGGGTTCTATCTATTGCCTGGAAAAATAGAGTATATGCAAGACTCTTATAGCCAGGATCTATTCCTTTACCTTTATATATATCAAATAGTTGATATCTTCTGAGAAGAGGATCCTCAAAACTTCTAAATACCTCTTCTACATCCCTAATAGATATCCCATCCCTTACCAGAAATGCTATATCTCTATATACACCTGGATATCTTGGAAGTTTACGATAGATAGTAAATGTCTTTACCTTTTTCAAAAGTTCTTTTAAATTAATTTCAAATGTATAAATCCTTTCATGTATATTCAATTTCTTCCCTATTTCTGGATGGAGTTCTCCTACTATACCTATCTCATCATTCTCTACCTTTAATACAGCACTTCTATACGGGTGTAGGAAATCTATGCTTTTTTGTTCAAAACTGTATCTTGAGATTTTTAGTGCCTCAAGCAACCTCTCCAAAACCCCTTTTACATCATAAAAATCATATACATGACCTTTTTGCCATAGATCCTTTATATCCTCTGATTTAAACATTATACCTGTAAGATAATCCCTCTCCTCAGGTAATTCATTTATATCTTCCCTTGCAAAATATGTTTTTGCCATTTCAAAAATTAATACTTTTTGTTGTTTTCTGCTATAGTTATATTTTAATACATTAAGAAGGCTTGGGATAAGCGTAGTCCTCATTACTGATTGATCTTCATTTAAAGGATTTTTTATCTTTACTAACCTAAAATAATCACTTTTATCATCAGAAAGCCTTAATATATCTAAAAACTTTGGGTGTACAAAACTATATGTGATTGTTTCAGAAAATCCAGCACCATAAAAGACCTCCCTAACCTTTTCTTTTAATTTCTCTTCCCTTGTTCTGGAAGTTTGATCTACAAGATTTCCAGGAAGCTTAAGTGGAATCTTGTCATATCCATATATCCTCGCTATCTCCTCTGCAATATCTACCTCTCTGGTTACATCATTTTTTCTAAATGTAGGCACCTTAACCTTGTAGGTTCTTCCCTGTTTTTCTATATCAAATCCCAATTTTTTAAGAATACTCTCCATAGCATCTGAGGAAAGCTCTAAATTTAAAAATCTATTTACCCTTTCAAAATCTACATCTATAGTTATTTTTTCTTTAGAGGTATAATCTATATCTATTCTCCCCTTTGCCACTCTTCCTCCTGCCAGACTCTTTACCAATGATGCTGCTCTATCCAAAGAAAGAGGGATAAGCTCGGGGTCAAGCCCCTTTTCAAATCTCAAAGAGGCCTCAGTTCTTAAGCCCAAATACTTTGTAGATCTTCTATTATTCGCAGGATTAAAATATGCAGCCTCAATAAATATATCTTTTGTACTTGGATTTATCTCTGAATTGGCACCCCCCATTATACCAGCAAGCGCTATACCCTTTTCTACATCAGCAATTAAGAGATTCTCAGGGTTCAAAACCCTTTCTACTCCATCAAGTGTAGTAATCTTCTCACCTTCTTTTGCCCTTCTTACTATTATCTTCTTATCTTTTACAAGATCTAAATCAAATGCATGTAATGGTTCACCCAGTTCCAGCATGACAAAATTTGTAATATCTACTATGTTACTAATAGGCCTTTGTCCCATTAAATATAATTTAAGCTGTAACCAATATGGAGATTCTTTTATAGAGATCTGAGAAACTACCCTTCCACCATATCTTTCACAAAGGTCTCTATCTATAATCTCCACCTCTACCAGTTCATTGATATCTGGCCCTTCTTCTATCAGTTCAAATTTAGGCAGTCTCACTTCTTTAGAGGTAATGGCACTAATTTCTCGAGCTATACCTAATATATTAAAAAGATCCGGTCTATTCGATGTAATCTCAAAATCGTATACATAATCACTATCGTCTAAATATTTCTTTACATCATCCCCCAGCTTAGCAGATGAAGGAAGTTTCATAATACCATATTCTCCATCCCTTGCAAGTTCAAGTGGGGAACAGAGAAAACCATTAGATACCACACCTTTTATACGTTCCTCTTCTACCTTTTTTCCAAAGGGAAGGGTCCCTCCAGGAAGGGCTATAGGAGAGATATCTCCTACCTTCACATTAGGGGCACCAGTAACTACTTCTACTGTCTTTGTGCCGATATTAACCTTCGCCAAAAGTAACTTTTCAGAGCCACTGATAGGACTTAGTTCTTCCACTCTACCTACTACAACATTCGAAATTTCATCATCTACCCACCAGGCACTATCTACTACTATACCCCTCATAGTAAGTTCATCGCCCAACTCCTTAGGAGAAAGGTCAATATCTATATATTCTTTTAATATTTTATAACTTACTTTCATGAAAACCTCCTAAAATTGACTAAGAAAACGTAGGTCATTTTCATAGAACAATCTTATATCATCAATATTGTATTTTAGCATCGCAATCCTTTCAATCCCCATCCCAAAGGCAAAACCAGTATATTCAGAAGGGTCATAACCTACTGCCTTAAATACCTCTGGATCTACCATACCTGCACCCATTATCTCTAACCAACCAGTATAACCACATGCCTTGCAGCCTTTACCTTTACATATACCACATGAGACATCTACCTCTGCACTGGGCTCGGTGAATGGGAAAAAGCTTGGTCTAAATCTAACCTTTCTATCTTCTCCAAAGATACGTTTTACAAAGGCAGTAAGTATACCCTTTAGGTCACCCATACTCACATTCTTGTCAACCAAAAGCCCCTCTACCTGATGGAACATAGGGGAATGAGTGCTATCTACAGCATCCCTCCTATAACATCTTCCCATAGTTATAATCCTTACAGGGGGTTTTTGTGCAAGCATTGTTCTTATCTGTACAGGGGACGTGTGGGTGCGAAGAAGTACATTATCACTTACAAAGAGAGTATCATGCATATCTCGTGCAGGATGGTCCTTAGGTATATTCAAGGCCTCAAAATTATGATAATCATCCTCTATCTCTGGTCCTTCTGCTAAAGAAAAATTCATTCCAAAAAAGAAATCCTTTATCTCCTCCATAATTACATTTAAGGGATGTTTATAACCTACCCTACTAATCCTTCCTGGAATGGTTACATCTATCTTTTCTTCTTCTAATCTCTTTTGGGCCTCTATTTTTTCTATTTCTCTTTCTTTATCCTCTATAAGAGCTGTAAACAGGACCTTTGTCTGATTTACAACCTTACCTATCTCCCTTTTTTCCTCAGGTGAAAGAGAAGAGAGTCTCTTTAAGAAACTATTGAGTACCCCCTTTCTTCCAAGATACTTTATCCTTAAAGATTTTAAAGTTTCTTTATCTAAATTCTTAGATTTTAAAAGTTCTATACCCTCTTCTTTGAGTTTTTCTATTTCTTCTTTTATTTTCTCTACCATAACTCACCTCTCTATAAAAAATAAAAAAAGTTTATAACTTCATCCAAGGGACGAAAGTTATAAACTTTTTCCGTGGTACCACCCTTATTGGCAAATGCCCACTCAATTATATTATAACGGATATACCCGTCTCTCTCTACTCTCAGACATTTCAAGAGAGAAAAAAGGAGAGGGAACTTCAGGAAACTACCCTTACTCACTCTCCCTCTTTTACCATATTAACCAGATCACTAAAGGCCCTGGCATCTCTAATAGCCATATCTGCTAAAACCTTTCTATTTAAGGCAATATTTAATTTATTAAGACCTCCTATAAACTTGCTATAAGATATGCCATTCTGCTTGCATGCAGCACTTATTCTGGCAATCCAAAGTCTTCTAAAATCCCTTTTTCTATTTTTTCTATCTCTATATGCGTAAAAAAGGGATTTATAAACTTGCTCCTTTGCAGGCCTAAAAAGCTTACTTTTCCCTCCATAATAACCTTCTGCAAGTTTTAGAATTTTCTTTCTTCTCTGTCTTGTTTTTACACTATTCTTTACCCTTGGCATTTTATCAACTCCTTCTCTATCTATATTATTTATTTAAAACTATAAGGTAAAAGTTCTCTGATCTTCTTATAGTCTGACTTATCCACTAATGTAAGTTTTCTCAAATTCCTCTTTCTCTTTGGTGTTTTCTTTGTAAGAATATGACTTCCATATGCCTTTTCCCTCTTAATTTTACCTGATCCTGTGACTTTGAATCTCTTAGCTGCCCCTCTATGAGTTTTCATCTTTGGCATCTTTTTCCCTCCTTATCTCAGATTTTGGGGTAATCATTGCACCTATATATCTATTTTCATTAAAAAGATGTATATCTATAACAAAATCCTTTTTAATTCTTTCTAAAATATTATTAAGAAGTTCTCTTCCAAAATCCTTATAACTAATTTCTCTCCCACTAAATATAATACTTAGTTTTACCTTATTTCCTGCCTTTAAAAATCTATATATATTTTTTATTTTTACCTCTAAATCATGAGATTCTATTTTCGGTCGAATCTTTACCTCTTTTACCTCTCCTGTTTTCTGTTTCTTTCTCGCCGCCCTCTCCTTCTTTTCCTGATTATATTTATATTTACCATAGTCCATTATTTTACAAACAGGAGGGTCTATTCCAGGAGAAACTTCCACTAAATCCAATCCTTCTTCTTGGGCCCGCCTTAAAGCTTCATCCAGTGACACAATTCCAATCTGTTCTCCATTCTTCCCTATCAACCTTACTTTGCTGGCCCTAATACTATTATTAACTCTTAACTTTTTAGAAATTCTTTATCACCCCTTCTTTATAAATTTTTGGCTTTTTGAGTATAGCATATAATCCTTTTGTAGTCAATACTCCAAACAAATGTAAGGTAATTTTTTAATATAAATTCCCCTAAAATTTACCTTGCAATAATCAAAAAAAATATGTAAAATACTTAAAAATATCCTAAGGAGGGAAATATGGGGTTTACAAAAGAAACATTGGGTGAAAGAGAAATAAAAGAATTAGAAGAATTAAGTAGAGTGTGTAAAGGTGATATATTAAAAATGACCACCCTTGCAAGTTCTGGGCACCCAGGGGGGTCTATGTCTTCATTAGATATATTACTTACTCTCTATAGATATGCAAATATATTTCCAAATGAACCACAAAGGCCTGATCGAGATAGAATCGTGGTAAGTCATGGTCATATATCTCCTGCTGTCTATTCAGTACTTGCAAGAAATGGCTTCTTTGATATTGACAAAGTAATTGCACATTTTAGACAGGTAGGCAGTATGTTTGAAGGACATATAGAGAGAAAGGTGCCTGGGGTAGAATGGGGAACAGGTAATCTTGGTCAGGGTCTATCTGCAGGAGTAGGATTTGCCTTTGCCTCTCGTATAAATAAGACTCCGTATCACGTATTTGTAGTAATGGGTGATGGGGAACAATCAAAGGGTCAGATAGGTGAGGCAAGAAGACTTGCGAAAAAATATGGACTTGATAATCTCACAGTTATAATTGATTTCAATAAACTTCAGCTAAGTGGGTCACTCTCAGAAATCATGCCTGATAATATTAAAGATGCATATGAAGCAGATGGTTGGGAAGTAATAGAAACAGATGGTCATGACTTCAAAAAGCTTTATACATCCATAAAATATGCTGTAGAACAAAAAAGTCCTGTTGCCATACTGGCCCATACTGTAATGGGAAAAGGCGTCTCATTTATGGAAAATAAATATGAATACCATGGAAAGGCCTTAAAAGAAGATCAATTAGAAGAGGCACTTAAGGAGTTGAGATTAGATAATGACCTCGAAAGATATAGAGAGATGAGGAAAAAGGATATACCTAATGCCAAGGAACCCGAAATAGAACTTCCATCTATATCCATAGGTACACCTAAGATATATACAAAAGAGGATAAAACAGATAATAGAAGTGCTGCAGGGACAGCCCTTGCCGATCTTGGAAAATTAAATGAAAAGATAGCTGTTGTGGATTGTGATTTAAAATCTTCTGTTAAGACCAATTCCTTCGAAAAGGTAAGGCCCAATAACTTTATACAAACAGGAATAGAGGAGCATAATGCAGCCACCGTAGCAGGTGCATTATCTATCTCAGGGATACTCACCTATTTTGCAGATTTTGGTGTATTTGCAGTGGATGAGACATACAACCAACAGAGACTGAATGATATAAACAGAACAAATGTAAAGGTGATTGCTACCCACTGTGGATTGGATGTTGGAGAAGATGGTAAAACCCATCAGGCAATTGATTACATAGGGGCTTTTAAGAATTTCTTTGAATTCAGGGTAATTGTACCCATCGATCCTAATCAAACAGATAAGGCTGTAAGATATATTGCGGAGGAAAAGGGTAATTTCCTTATAGCTGTAGGTAGATCTAAAATAAATATAGTTACAGATGAGAAAGGAAATCCATATTTTGGAGAAAGCTATAAATTTTCATATGGAAAGATAGATATTATAAGGGATGGAAAAGATGTTACAATAATGGCTTTGGGGCAGATGACCCAAAAGGCATTAAAGGCTTATGAAACCTTGAGAGAAAAGGGCATAAAGGCAAAAATAATAGGCATCTCTTCTCCTCTCTCAATTTCAAAAGAAGACCTGCAAAATGCTGCCTCAACAGGATATATAATCACATATGAGGATCACAATGTACATACTGGCTTAGGAAATACTATAGCAGAAAAACTCCTTGAATATGGAATAGGCATAAAAGGATTTAAAAAGATAGGGGTATCAAAATATGGGGCTTCCGGAAAAGCAGATGAAGTATACAAAGATATGGGTATTGACGAAGAAAGTCTTGTAAATACTGTAATAAAATTAATCTCTTAAAGGAGGGAAGATATATGCCAACATACGAATATGAATGCACAGAATGTGGATACCATTTTGAAAAATTCCAAAGCATGAAAGAAGACCCTATTAGTTTTTGCCCTAAATGTGGTGGAAAAGTAATAAGGTTAATAAGCAAAAATGTAAATTTTATCTTAAAAGGATCTGGATTCTATAAGACAGATTATGTACGATCCAAAGAGTCCTCAAATGGAGAAAGTAAGAAGAAAAAAGAAGAGTCTACAAGCAAAGAGGCAGCTACGTAAAAGGTTGGGAACTCCCAACCTTTTACGTATTCTTCTTAATAGGTTCCACTACAATTTCTGCTCTTACCTTATCTGCAGTCCATATATCCTTGGTAGTAATGACTTTCACCTTTACTTCCTGTTTTGAAGACTTAATCTTGTTTATAGCTTGATAAATATTATATACTGAGATGATACCTACGGTTCCCCTCTCAGGATCAGGCACTATACCCTTTTCTACTGCCTCAGCATTTGCTCTCCTTAAAAGTATAAAAATTTTTGCTTCTATATCTTGTGGAGATTCAGAGGGTGAAAAGATATCTTCTACAATCACCTCTCCCTTTTTAAAAATTAGCCTATTCTCCTGTGCATAGATTTGGACAGGAATAGGTTCTCCTTTCAGCACATTAAAAGGGGCAACAAGTCTCACTACAAAGTTCTTGCCTGGAGAAGCCACTATCTTATCCACTATTTTAGAGAACTGAGTTTTACTTATAAAAAAGACTTTTCCTATTTTAGGATCCGGTTTTGCACCCTTTTTTATAGCAAGCTCTGATGCATAAGCTATAAAATTAAACAACTGCTGCTCCACCTTTTCTCTTGTCTGTCCCCCTTCCACAATAGTTTGTGCAATTTGTTGACCCGAATAGTATATAACTTTTCCTTGCCTTACCATATCTATTCCTCGTCTTAAGATCTTTACCGTACGATTCAACTCGTTTATCTCTGATTTTAATTTATTCTTTTGAGCAGTAAGAGAAGAAATCATATCCTTTAAATTCTTCTCCTCATCTCTTAGTGTTTTTATGAGTGTAAAAGCTTCGGAAAGCTCATTTTCTATATTTTTTTTCGCTGCTTCAAGTTCCTTTAATCTTCGATTAGAAGCTTCAAGTTCTTGCTCTTTTTTTAGTATTTCTCTTTTTAAATTTCCTAACTTAAGTCGTGCCTCTTCAAGCTCCTGAGTTTTAGAATTTAGCTCTTCTGATAAAATATTTAGCTCCTTTTTAAGTTTCTCAAGACCAAAAAGTGCTGTCCTTGCATCTTGAGAAACCAGTGAAAGAATAGTTATACTTATAACGGAAATGGTAATGCCTGTAAATATAGTGATTATGATTGCCGTATATTTTGGGCGTAGCTTCAAAAGAGAAATTCTCTTTTTTCCTATTTTTCTACCCACATTATCACCAATAAATGCAATAAAACCACTTACCAAAATGATAGTAAAAATCAATAAAAACTTATACACTATTTCTCTCCTTCTATAGATATTCTACTTTATATAAGAAAAAAATTCCTATAGACAAAAAAAGAATAAGAGGTAAAAATCCCGCAATAAGAGGAGATATAATCATATTTTCTCCCATTGCTCCAAGGACAGAAAACATTACATAATAGAAAAAAACAATTAAAATAGTCAAACCAAAGCTCCAGGAACTTCCTCTAAATATAGGAAAAAACCCAATGCTCATACCTAAAATGGCAAATACTATACAAGAAAAAGGAAGAGATAATTTTTGATAAAATTTTACTTTTAGTACCTGTTTTGCTTTAAGGTCGCTACTTCTTCTGATAAGTTGATTTAGCTCCCTTAAGCTTATACTTGTAGATGATCGAGATAACTTATAAATCTTTTCAGGGGTTATATCAAAACCTATTTTATCTTGAGAAAATTTTAAAATCCTTACAAGTTCGCCATCTCTATCCAATTCATTTATCGCACCATCTTTAAATATCCAACTGCCATCTTTAAATATGGCACTCTTTGCTCTTATTATTCGTACTATATCATCTCCATAAACCTCTTGTATTAGTATATCTTTCATAATCCCTTTTTTCAGGTCTATAAACTTTGCATACAATATTCGGTCTACATCTCCTATATGCACTTTCCCTATAAAATCCCTTT
>JALVIU010000386.1 GCA_027028665.1 Candidatus Atribacteria bacterium
ATGTAACTATAAAAGCAATAACCTATAAAGATATTACCCTTACCTTAAATGAGGGTGTAAAGCTCTACCTTGCAAATGCCTTTTTGTCAGGAGTTACACCTTTTACATCTGGAGGATGGCCTTTTCAAATATACTATCTTATGACCAAAGGGCTTTCGTTGGGCGAGGCAACTATGGTACCTGCTGTGAGGAGCCTTATAAAAACTATCATATTTGGTGCTTTATCCCCCTTTTTATTAATTATATTTAAAAAAGAGCTAAATACATATTACAAATTTCCTGATTATGTAATATACATAGGGCTTTTTCTCTCTGTCCTCTTAATTATAGGATTTCTCCTTGTTGCACGATATCCGTATATTACAAGAAAGATCCTCATGAGAATATTATTAAACAAAAGTGTAAGAAACAAAAAACTCTTAAGAAAAGGCATTATACTAACTGTAAAAGAACTTATAAATTTTCAATTAAGTGGGAAGATCCTTGTAGAAAGATGGCTTTATGTAGTATGGATAGGGCTACTCACAGTAGCCTTTTGGGTACTTCAATTTACCATTCCAATACTCATATTAAAAGGCCTCTATGGCCATGCCCCTTTAAAAGAGATGATAGTCGCTCAGATCATTATTAATTTTGTTATACCCTTTTTTCCTACCCCAGGTGGAAGCGGTGCAGCAGAATTAGGTTTTGCAGGAATATTTTCACCATTTGTCCCCTCCTATCTTCTGGGGGCATTCACTACACTATGGAGATTTGTCACCTTTTATGTAACACTTATTGTTGGGGGAGTTTATTTTTCAAAAATGCTAAGGGATTTTTAATCCCTCAATACTCTACCATCTAACAAGATATGTACAGCTTGCATCTCCTTTCTTTCTACAACTTCCTTCTTCATGTATCACTTTTACGAGTTTTCCCTTTGGTTTAAATTTAGAAGCTGTGGCTTCAATAATACCCATATCAAAGTCACATGGATATGGATTGTTACAGATTATTTTTACGCTATTCTCATCAATTTTTTCAAATTTATAGTGCCCTATTCCTTCAATCATCTCTCCTGTCTCTGGATCAAACATAACCTTCCCACTTTTCCTGTGATTTAAGTGATATGCCACATCAATAGATGCAAGTGCATCTTCGATGGTCTTTATCTCAGGCGGCCATTTTGCACTTTCGGGTATTTGTTTACCTATATATCTTATTATTGTATCTCCTAATTTTTCGAAGATCTCTTTAAATGCATCAAGATAATTCTGGGCAGGATACCAATTATCTGGTTGAACATTTTTTATTCCATGCTTTTCAAGAATAATTATAGCTCTTCTTCTAAAGACCTCCATTTCACTTGTAAAAGCGAGTATTGTTGCTCCACTAACTTCTATCCCGGGCGCAGAAAGTTTAAATTGTGACACTTCTCTTCCCCTCCTATTTTTTAAATACTACCTAATATTATATTAAACATTAATTAAAATTTCAATATAATATTTTTTAATAAAGATACACTAAAGTAACGTCTTTGATATTTTCATCTAATTTTTCCAGTTTTTTCTTTTGTCTAAAAAATCACTAATTTATTATAGACATTTTGATAGATTAAGTATATAATCTGATATGGAGTTTTACTATAACTTTTATTTGGAGATGGGATGAATAAGGAGAAAATATATAATCAAAACTTTCTTTACGGTGTATTAGAAGTGGTATTCTTTGTAACAGCTATAAATATGATAGATCCATCTACTGTACTTCCCCTCTTTATTACTCTCATTTCTGGGTCCCCCATAATCATAGGTTTTATAACTACCATTTTTAATGCAGGTCCACTGTTTCCTCAGATCTTCTTTTACAAATACATAGAGAAAAAAAAGGATAAAAAAGCTGCTTTTATAAAGTTTGCCACTCTACGTTCTTCTACATGGGGACTTGCAGCCCTTTTTATAGTGCTTTTCCCTACTCGATATATACTTCTTCAATACCTTTTGATGTTTGTTGTATTTCTCTATACATTCTTTTTGAGCATAGAAGATATGGCATGGTCTGATGTAATAGCAAAAAGTATTGATTCAAAAAGAAGGGGATCATTTCTTGGGGTAGGAAGCCTCTGGGGAAGTGCATTGGGAATTGGTGTAGGCTTTTTTGTCAAGTGGTTGCTTTCAGAAAATGCCCCTTTATCCTTCCCCTATAACTTTGCTTTGATATTTTCTCTGGCATCTCTTTCCTTTTTTGGATCGGTAATTGTATTTTCCTTTATTAAAATTGTAATAGATGATAATCAGGATGAAGACAAAGAAGAGGAGATCATAAGTCCTATAAAAGAGATTTCTTATATATTAAAGA
>JALVIU010000387.1 GCA_027028665.1 Candidatus Atribacteria bacterium
GATGGAAAGCATCTTCCTCCATCACTTCTTAAGCTTATCTTCAAAAATAAAGGTATTTCAAAAGTGGTGGGTATCACAGATTCTATATCTGCAACAGGCCTTCCAGAAGGAAATTACAAATTGGGCAATAGCGACATTATCATAGAAGATGGCATAGCAAAACTTGCAGATAGGTCTTCTTTTGCAGGCTCTATCGCATGGACTAATCAAATAGTGAAAAACTTTAGAGACCTTGTGGGTCTTTCTATAGAAGATGCAGTAAAACCTCTTACGGTAAATCCTGCAAGACTTCTTGGCTTATATCCGAAAAGGGGAATTATTACAGAGGGTGCAATAGCAGATATTACTGTATTTAATGAGAACTTAGATGTCTTTTATACCATAAGAGAAGGGGAAATTATCTACAAAAAGAAGGAGGAGAGTAAAAATGAAAATTAACATGTGCTGGCTTTATGCAATAAGTAAATATGGATATCCACCAAGCATAGAGGATACACTTAAAGTAATAGACGAAATAGCTGATCTTGGTTTTACCTATATGGAAATGGAGGGTGTAAGAGAGGAAAATATGAAGGCTGTATGGGATGCAAGAAAGAGGATAAAGGATAAGGCAAAGGAGCGCGGTTTGAAGCTTATGAACTTCTGCCCCATACTTCCAGGTCTTGTATCTATGGATAAAACAGAGAGGGAAAAGGGTTTTGAACTTTACAAGATAGGCCTTGACCTTGCAGAATATTTTGAAACAGAACTTGTACAGATTGATAGCTTCACACCACCTCTTAAGTTTAAAGGGGAAGCACCCTACAAAGAGGCTATAAACTTTGGCCTTGACCTGAAGATAGAAATTGACCCTGAATTTTCCTGGGATGACCAATGGAAAGTACTCGTAGATTCTTTTACCCGTGCAGCTGAAATGGCAAAGGAGAGAGGCAAGAAGCTTTGTGTAGAACCAAGGGTAGGGGAGATGATTGCAAATACAGACAGTGCCCTCCGTCTTCTGGACCATGTGGATTCAGATAATCTTGGAATAGTGCTTGATACAGGACATCTCCACGCACAAAAAGAGATTCTACCTCTTTCTGTAGAAAAATTAGGTAAGAAGATCTATTATCTTCATGTATCAGATAATGATGGAAAAATAAATAAACATCTTGGACTTGGAAAGGGAAATATAGATTGGGAAGGTGTATTCCTTGCACTCAAAAAACACGGTTTTGATGGATACGTAGGACTCGATATAGGCAATGTAGAAGATCTTGATAGGGAGGTGATAGAGAGTAAGAAGTTTTTAGAAGAATTGTTTGATAGGCTTGAGATTAAGTATTAAAAAATTAAAAAGGGAGGAGAAAATATGAAAAAGCTATTTTTACTTAGTCTTTTGGTTATGTTTGTTCTTTCTATTTCTGCTTATGCATTTTCTACAGAACTCAGAGTAGGTGCAGCTGCCTGGATGCATAAGAAGTTTCCACTTGCCGATGCTGCAAAAGAGTTTGAAAAAAATCACCCTGGAGTAAAAGTAAAGCTACTTAAAATTCCAGAATTTACGCAGACAATGCTTTTAAAAATGAAAAGGGGTAAGACAGATTACGATCTCCTTATGCCATACTCTGGTGGTGAAGGAATGGTCCCATTTGTGAAGATGGGTGTCATTGTACCCCTTGATGATATGTTTAATAATGACAAATATAAGACAGATGGGAAAAAACTGCAAAAAAGTGATTTTCTTAAAGGATTTTTAAAAGATTCATACTATGATGGCAAGCTTTACTCTATGCCTGTATTTGGTGAAATTGAGATGATGGCTTTAAGGAAAGATCTCCTGGATAAAGCAGGGCTCCCTATACCAAAGACATGGGATGATGTAAGAAATGCAGCAATAAAACTTACATCTTCTAATATGTGGGGCTATTCTACCTGTTGGGCAAGGGTTACCCTCCTTGAAGTTCTCTTTTCTGCTGTAAAAGGTAGAGGTGGAAGGGTATTAGATGAAAAAGGTAATCTTTCATTTAATGATCCTATAACCAGAGAAACTATTAAATGGTTTGTAGATCTCAGAAATAAAGATAAGGCTATGCAACCGAATGTTCATGAGGAGTTCAATAATTCAAGGAATGAATGGAAAAAAGGAAAAGTAGCAATATTTCATAACTGGCTTTCCTGGGGTATAGAAGGTGCAAAACTTATAGGAGAAGATAAGGTAGAATACATACCTGTGCCAGGTACAGACAAAAATGGAACTATGATCTATATGGGTGGGGTGATTGTACCAAAGGCAGGACATGTAGAGCTTGCAAAACAATTTATAGCAGAAGAAATAGAGGCAAAATGGTT
>JALVIU010000388.1 GCA_027028665.1 Candidatus Atribacteria bacterium
CTACAAGATATCTTAGATATGCAATAGCCGGGCCTCCACCCATGAGCCCTGCCACAAATCCTGTCTCAAGGAGCTCTTCCTTTGTTGCCCCCTCCTTTATGGCATTGTTTACATGAAATGCAATACAATACGGACAGTGTGCAGTAATACCAAGTGCTACAGAGATAAGCTCTTTTGTCTTTGTAGAGAGTGCACCGGGTTTTTCTGCCTGTTTTACAAAATTCATAAATGCACTTGCATATTCTGGATCAAATTCTTGTGCCTGTTTAAAAAGGTCCATAAATTCATTTAGGTACTGTTTCATATCCTTTTCAAGATTTGCCATATTAAACCCTCCTGTATCCTTTATTGTCTTCAACTATAGCATATACTATTAATTTTGTCAAGATTCTTTTTCTAAATTTCGAAAATTATTTTTATTGAATCTCGCTCATCATTTTTTGAAAAGGCCTCTTTATACTCTTTTAAGGGATAAATAGCTGTAACCATATCCTTTACACTTACACGTTTCTCAGCCAATGCAGTAATGGCAGGTGCAAATGGCCCGCACCTTGTACCTATTATATGTATCTCATCCACCACCACAGGAGAAAGATTTAGAGAAGCACCCTGTGCTGTTGTAGATTTCAGTATAAGATACCCCCTTGGAACAACATATCTTGTTGCATAATCAAAACCTGATTGGGTCCCTGTTGCCTCAATAACATATCTGACTCTTTTTAATTTATCAACCTCATCAAGGTGATAGGTGTTTATGCCCCACTTTTTTGCAAGTGTCAGTTTCTCACGATGCTTTCCCACAAGTATTACCCTTTTTGCATAATATCTCATAACCTGTGAGATAAGAAGCCCCAGCTTACCATCTCCAAAAATAATGACCTCTTCATTGGGTTCTATGTGCACCATTTCAGTTATCTCAAATGCAGAGGCAAGTGGTTCTATAAAGGGTGCCTCTATATCCTCTATCTCATCTGGGAGAACATATAGGTTCTTCTCAGGAAGTGTTGTATATTCTGCAAATACCCCATCCCTACCCAAAATACCAAGCACAGTACGATTGGGGCAGTGTCTTTCAAGTCCTGAAAGGCAATAGGCACACTTACCACACCCTACATTGATCTCTCCCACAATCCTTTTCCCTACAAGTTCTTTCGATGGGGCATCTTCCACTATACCTACAAATTCATGCCCCGGGATCCCTTTGAAATTATGATACCCCTTAAGGATCTCCTTGTCTGTATTACAGATCCCTGCATAGAGGATCTTTATAAGTGCCTCACCCTTTTTGTACGGTTTTTCCAAATCCTCTCTATAGGTGAGGTTCTTTCCATCAAAATACAGTCCGTACATCTCTCCCTCCTATTCTACAGTGACACTTTTTGCGAGGTTTCTTGGTTGATCCACATCAAGTCCCAGCTGTGTTGCCATATAATATGCAAAAAGCTGTAAAACTATAGTCTCAGGGAATATAGAAAACTCATCCTGTGTCCTTGAGATATAGATTACCTCATCTGAAAGAGCGCTTATTCTTTCATCACCCTCTGTAACCACAGATATAACAATACCATCTCTTGCCTTAATTTCCTGGACATTTCCCAATATCTTTTCATATACATCTCCCTCTGGGGCAAATACAAAAGCGGGGAAATATTTATCTATAAGGGCGATAGGGCCATGTTTCATTTCACCTCCCGGATATCCCTCTGCATGTATATAGGATATCTCTTTTAACTTTAGTGCACCCTCTAATGCAATGGGATAATGAAAACCTCTCCCAAGATATAAAAAGTTTTTGGAGTTTTTAAATTTCTTTGCAATATTCTTTATTTTCTCTTTCTTTTCAAGTGTTTTCTTTACTATATCTGGTATCTCCACTATTCTGAATAATATATCTTTGACATCTTCAGCAGTAAGGGTGCCGTTTCTCTGCCCAATATATAAAGAAAGAAGAAGAAGGGCCATGGATTGCGTAGTAAATGCCTTAGTAGATGCAACACCTATCTCTGGTCCTGCATGTGTATAAATTACACCATCTGACTCACGAGCCAGGGTAGATTCGGGTACATTACATATAGTAAGAGATTTTATACCCCTTTCTTTTATCATCCTGTGTGCACCTATGGTGTCTGCCGTCTCTCCTGACTGACTTATAGATATCAAAATGGTACCTTTGTCCAGTACAGGAGACCTATAGCGAAGTTCTGAGGCTATCTCAGATGATGCCTGGATATGTGCAAATTTTTCCATAAATAGTTTCCCCAGAAGTGATGCATGCCAGCTTGTCCCACATGCAGAAAAAAGTATATGTCTTGCCCCTTTTATATCATCTT
>JALVIU010000389.1 GCA_027028665.1 Candidatus Atribacteria bacterium
AAGTCCATCGATCCATACATCTACCTCTGGTATATTATTCATTTCTTCAAGTTTCATATTATATATCTTCAAGTTGATATGGGGGTCTATTTCTTTTATTTTGTCCCACACAGCATCTACCTTTGGTTTGTCTATATCATGATATGTATAAAATACCTGTCTATTTAAATTTGTTATATCTACTCTGTCATTTTCTACTATTACAAAATTTCCCACACCTGCATATGCAAGAGAGAGGAGGGCAGGTCCTCCTATCCCTCCTATTCCTACTATGCCAAATGTGGCATTTCTTAATTTTTCTTGACCTTTTTTCCCTATGAGTTTTAGCTGTCTCTGAAACCTTTTGAAATAATCCATGAACTATCCCCTAAGTATCCTGCCCTCTCCAATAACCACTTTGGGATACGCAGAGAGCTTTAGAGGATTATCATTCCATATAACCAGGCTTGCAAGCTTCCCTTTTTCAATAGTCCCCAGAATCTCATCTATGCCCAGGATCTTTGCATTTTTATATGTGATAATGGATAATGCATCTTCCTCAGATGCCCCCTGGATGAGGAAATAAGACAATTCAAATCTAAGTTGAGGGGAAAGTATTACAGGATGATCTGTCATAAGGCCATAAAATACCCCTGAGTCCATGAGCTTCTTGGTATTTTTGTAAGATTCATTTTTTAACTCTACCTTGTAGGGTAGAGAGCCAAGAGGCCCGTATACTATAGGTATATTATTTTTTTCAAGCTCTTTAAAGATTTCGATATCATTTACATCTCCTACATGGTCTGCTGTAACCCTGATGTGATATTTCTTTGTAAGCTCTATAAGATAAAGTACATCGTCTGCCTTATGTACATGAACTTTTACTGTCTTTTTTCCATCCATAATTTCAAGTATAACCCTTTCCTCTTCATCAAACTCAAGTTCATACTCTTTCTCTGCAAATTCTATCTCTTTCTTGTATTCCTCTTCATCTATTTCCTCTTCCTTGAGTTTTTTCTTGAGATCAAGCTTTGTCTTTTCTAATTTGAGCTTTTCCCTCTCCCTTTTTAGATATACCTCTTCAAAGCGTTTTTCCAAAAGTGCATAGATCCCCATTCGTGTATTAGGTCTATCTCCTTTCCAATCCTGGGTAGACCTGGGATTATAACCCAATGCCATTTTATATCCGTATTCTTTTAAAAATGCCTCATTCCTGTTTCTGCCATAATTTTTTATAATAATTGCCCTTCCCCCGAGAAGATTTCCGCTCCCTGGTACCACACAACTATAAAGAACACCAAAGTCTACTGCCTCATCAAATGCCTTATCATCAAAGTATATACTATTTAAGGGATTATTTGTAGGAAGAATTTGACCAGTTATATCATTACCCTCTTCTTCCATTTGGGGTTCTCCATATCTTATCATCCCTATATGGGAATGTGCATCTATAAATGCGGGGGTTACTATACCCTCATAGGTATAAGGGGTATAATTTTCTATAATATCTACTATTTTATCTTTTTCTATGATAATATACTTATCTTCTTTAAACCTTTTTCCGTCAAAGAGTACTGATGCATGAATAACAATTTGATTCTTCATTTTAACCTCCTTACCACTTGCTTTTTACATTATGTTCCTTTTTATCAAAATAATAGCCCCTCCCGAAGGGATCTTTAGGTATGCTTTCTATATATCCCTTTTGTACAAGTTCTTTAAGGTCTTCTGGATACCTGCCTTCCTTTTCATAAAATAATTTTACCTCCTTATTTAAATCTATTATATTTTGTAACCATTCTATCTTTTTGAGGAGTATCTTTTTTCTTGCAGGATTTTTTGTTTCTTTATATAAAGATGTAAGATATACTAGTGCATTTTTTATATTATTTTCCCTGTAATATGCCATTATAAGCATACTATGAACATACGGCTTTACCCCTGGAAACTGGGTTGCTACATAAAAATATCTTGCGGCCTTTTCATATTCTTTTAAATTAAAAAGAAGGTTATATCCTATATACACAGGTATATGCCAATCTGCCCTATGTGTCATGGAGAGCTTGAGATATCTGTTCGCTATTTTTGCATCTTCTTTTTTTACAGGGAGCACATTTCCTAAAAAGAAAGCAGTCTCTATTATATAAGGATCTACCTTGTATCCCTGGTATAATTCCTGCGCTATAAATTTTGTATCTCGATTTTCAGATACAAAATGCATGATAGCACTTATAAGATAAAACTCTGAGATAGCAGGGTCATTTTTTAGCATAATAAGTTCAAGCAAAGGAAGGGGAAGAAGTATAGATGTTGCCTTTTTTGTTTTATACAGATTTGCAAGATTTATGT
>JALVIU010000390.1 GCA_027028665.1 Candidatus Atribacteria bacterium
GAGACATTTGAATAAGTGGTAAGGTAATGCCTTCCCCTCCTCCTGTAAACTCCAAATTATTAACAATTTCAAGGACTGCACCATTTACTCCTATTGTGGCAATAGTAAAATATGGACCTCTTAGCCTGAGCAAAGGAAAACCTACGACAAATGCAAACAAAGCAGCTAAAATACCGCCAAGACCTATACTTAAATAAAAGTTCCAATTATGATTAGTCATCATTACAGCGGCTGTATATGCACCTATACCAAAAAATACAGAATTGCCAAATGCTACATATCCCGTATATCCTGCTATAATATTAAGAGCAGAGGCAAGTGTCCCATACATAAATATATCTGTTAATACTCTTACCCAATATCCAGGAAAAACTTTAGGAAATACAGATAGAAATATAACTATCAAGACAACGGCAACAAAACCAATCCTACTTTTATTCATATTTTCCCCTTTCTTAAGTAAAGAATTTTCTTCCCAGGAGACCTTGAGGTCTTAATGCTAAAACAAGTACAAGCAACACAAATCCCGTAGCCTCCTGAAAACCTGTTCCTATATACTCTGAGCCGAAGGACTCTGCAAGCCCTAATACAATTCCGCCAAAAATAGCACCATTTACACTCCCCAAGCCACCAAGCACTGTAACGATAAAAGCCTTTCCTATGAGAGAAGCTGCCATACTGGGAGAAATTGTATACACAGAAGAAAGTAACGCTCCAGATGCACCAGCAAGTGCTGCACCTATACCAAAGGTAATTCTATATATTTTAGAAATATTTACTCCTACTATTTGAGCCCCCTCTCTGTTTAAAGAAGTAGCACGAATAGCATTACCTGTCTTTGTTTTATACATAAATAGATAAAGGATAATTGTAATAGAAATAGCCGCTATAAACATAAGAAATCTCACAAGAGATATAGTTGCTCCAAAAAATTCAAAGCTATTTCCCGAATAAGATGTAGTAATAGATCTATAATTTCCAGACCAAATTAAAAGAATTATGTTTTCTAATATCATTTCGAGTCCAAATGTAAGAGTAATAGTCATAAATATGCCACTCTTAATTATAGGATCTACGATATATCTCTCGAGTAGTATACCTATAAAAAACAAAATAGCCATTGAAATAGGTATAGACAAAAATGGATCAACCTTTGCATACTCAAATAAACTATAACTAATATAAGCACCGAGCATAATCATACCGCCATGGGTAAGGTTTATTACCTTCATAACCCCCCACACAAGGGAAAAGCCTATTCCTATCGTGGCATAAAGCCCACCTATAAGTAAACCATTAATTATAATTTGCATAATCACAATATATTCTCCTTTCTGGCAAAGCCTATTATCTTTCCTATTTCACTTATGTTATTTCTTATAAGATAATCTTCGATACCCTTAATAATTTCAGGCATAGTATATAAATTAAAGAAATTTGCAGTCCCCACTTCTAAAAGCGTAGCGCCTGCAAGCAAAAATTCTATAGCATCTTTAAAATTTGTAATTCCCCCACTTGCAATGATTGGAATATTTACTCTATCTGCCACCTGCCATACCAAACGTAAAATCTGAGGCTTTACACAAGGTCCAGAAAAACCTGCAAATATATTCTTAAACACAGGTATTTTCTTCTCAATATCAATTGCCATCCCTAAAAGTGTATTTGCAATAACTACTCCATCTGCTCCTAATTCCTCTACAAGTACTGCATTATCTATAATATTAGTATTAGGAGATAACTTGACAAATACAGGATAAGAAGATTCTGATAAAACTTTTCGAACAACATCTATTAAAACCTCTTTATCCGAATCAAATGTTTTTCCCTCCTTTTCAAGGTTAGGACAAGAAACATTGAGTTCTATTACATCTATTCCATCATCTTTATTTAAATGCTCTATTAACATAACATAATCATCTATCGAATTTCCTGCTATACTTATTACTTTTGGTATAGATAATTTATTTAAAAAGGGTAAATGATGTATCTTAAAATATTCATACCCATCCGAAGGAATGCCAATAGAGTTCAAAAGCCCACAAGGAGTTTCATAGATTCTCGGCTGAGGGTTACCAGGAAAATAGTTAAATCTCAAACTTTTAGTAACTATACCCCCTAATACATTAAGATCATAAATTTCAAAAAACTCTTCTCCAAAACCAAATGTACCAGAGGCAGGAAGTATAGGATTTGGAAATCTAACTCCAGCTATTTCTACAGAAAGATCTGGGCTTCTCAATCTACCACCTCTAAAGTACTAAATACAGGTCCTTCCACACATACCCTTTTATACTTCCAATTAGAAAATGTACCTATC
>JALVIU010000391.1 GCA_027028665.1 Candidatus Atribacteria bacterium
ATCATCTTGAAAATCTATGATCTTATCTATTGGCTGATTTGGATAGAGTTCCAGTTCAAAATATGCACCAAACCCCTCTTTATATTCACCCCTTGCAGACTGTGCATAGGCACCCTTTGCAGATATTGCCACTGCTTGAGCAATAAGGTCTGCACGAAGGGAAAGACCTGTTCTACCCCATGCCAATGTATACATCTTTCTATTTGATGGGAGCATAGGATACAATTTTTCAAGCTCTTCCTCTACAGCCCCCAACTTATACTTTGCAGGCGCAAAATATGGATTTTGCACCAGGGCCTTTCGAAAGGCTATCTCTGCCCGTCTTAAAAGCCCATCCCTTTCTGCTACATCCATCTCATCCTTTACCAATTTGTACTGCTCATAAAGGGAATTGCCCAACCAAAAATATGCCTCATAGCTTTTCGGATATGCAAAGGTCATATCTGTAAAGTGTTCGATTGCCTTAGGATAATCCCCTCTCATATAATAATCAAGGCCAATCCTTAAAAGCTCATCATATTCTGGTGAATTTAATGCATATGCAAAAGAAGCTATAAAAATAAGAATTAAAACCACAAAAATTACTCTTTTCATCTTTTATCACCTCATTTATTTAATCATTTGGATAGGTGTTTTTATATCTCCTTATTCTATCACCTATCTTTATCTTTTCACCCTTCTTAAGAGAAACTATATGGGCCCATGATATATTCTCCAATACCTCATAGACCTCTATAACCCCTTTTATCTTCTCTGTAATCTGAAGAGGTTTACCTGTAACAGGATGGGTGATAAGCTCATCCATCTTAAGTACCAAAAATTGCATACCTTTTTTAACACCATCTTTTTTCCCAAGGGTAATAGCTATCTCATCTTCTATCTTGTACTGTTTATCTGTCTGCCTAATCTCTGCAATATAACCCTCAAGGGGTAATTTTTTATCCACCTCATTCAAAAATGACTTTATTGCATTCAATACTGCCACCCTTAAAGAGCTCTTTCTATATCCTTTATCTCCATATTTCCACGTAGGATCATGTGAATGAGAAGAAAGACGTACAGTCCTCCCTACTCCTTTAAAAAGGTCATCTATAAGATAGGTATCATGTTTCACATCATACAATGATATCTCTAATTCTACATAAGCACTTGCCCCTTTTATCTCTCCTACAAAGATATCCGTACCCCCACCTTTATATTCTGCCTGTGTAATGGTACAGGTAATTATATAATCTGGTTTATCTTCTGTTTTATCAGAATATATTACCTTATCGAACCTCTTAAATCTTTTAAGGAGCTGATAGAAGTCCTTATATACCAATTTGGCAAATATATCCTCAGGCCACTCTCTGGATTTATAGATAGTAAGTGTAGTATCATTTACCACCTGTTTAAGATAAACAGCATTTGGAAAATACTTCATAGTATAATTAGGAACTGAAAAGGCAGAAAGTGGCAAAATTACAAAAACTATTAAGAAAAATGTTATTTTTTTCACTGCTGTGTACTCTCCTCAGAAAGATAAAAATTATATGAACCCCCCGATGTTTGAAGAGTGTATAGTACAATGGATTGCGTAACAGTTCCATATCCATCTTTAGATACTGTTATAGTATATGTACCTGGCTGAAGATTTACTACTACCTCTCCACTATAATTGGTATATACTGTTTCAGAGACAGAGGTAGTAGTTGAAGGAGCAGTATATACAGTACCTGATATAGCAATCTTTGCTCCTACTAAAGGTATATAATATTCTGAATCTTCCTGTATAGCATATACCCTAAATGTAACCTCTTTTATCTGCCACCTCAGGACATTACATCCCATACCAAAACTGCCGATATATAAAAATAAAAGAAGAAGAACAATTTTCTTTTTCATAACACATTTCTCCTTCCTCAAAACTTATGTTATAATATATGTCGGATAAATTATAACAGTTTTAAAGGAAAAAGGAAAGATATGGTAAGAAAAATATTCTTTCTCATACTATTAATATATATAGTAGGATTTATTACAGGGTGTGGGGGCAATGAGGCATCAATACCTCCTATACAACCCTATGGCTCCCTATCAGGCGCAGTATATTCAGATGAAACAAGAGAGCCAATACCCAATGCCACAGTAACTATTGAAAAGGTTAGCACCTCTCAGGTAACTGATGGAAAGGGGAAATTCTTCTTCTCTCGAGTGCCAGCTGGGAATAGAAAGATTACTATACAGGCCACAGGATATAAAGAATATACAGACACGATACTTATAGAAAAAGATACAGAGAATACATATGATGCATATCTTGAAATTGCATATGG
>JALVIU010000392.1:0-986 GCA_027028665.1 Candidatus Atribacteria bacterium
CCTGCTTATAACTATTATCAATCAATGGATATGAATTTATGTTTACTTTGGACACCTCTGTATTTAAATCTTGAATATTATCATCTTTCTGCCTCTTCTCTCTCTTTTGCCTTTCCTGTTGTTGAGAGAAAGAGTGCTCATCCATATCTCCATTCTTTACCCATACCATAATATCACCTGATCGTATACCATTTTGTTCAAGTTGAGCCTTTAGGTCTCCCAAAGCTATTTCTATCATCTGCCTTACATCTTCTCTTTCCACTTGCAGTTTCATATTCACAATTCCCTTATCCATTTCTGCAAAAATCTTCATCTTTCCAAGCTCTGGAGGCTCTAATTTTACAATCATCTCTTTAGTTCCTACCTTTATCATCCTTACTGTTGTATCTATAATCTTCTCTATACTCCTTTCTATATGAAACGCTGGCTGTGTATCTTTTGGGTTATGATTATCTAATCCATCCATTTCTTTAAAGTGCCACATCTTACTATCTGAAAGTATAGGATTATTATTAGTATCAACCATATTCTCTTTTTTATTAATCTTAATCCATGCTGTATCTGTTACAAGGTTTCTCTGAATCTTTATCTTTTCATTAGAAATCTTAACTCCATCTTTCATATGCAACATACTGTGTACCTCTTCACCCTCCACTTTATTAGCAATATCTCCTTCATTTGCATGGACTTTTTCCTCCATAGATAGGTCCCTGTTAATTCTTCTTACCTCTAATAGATGAGCTGTAAACCTGATTTCTCCATTTTCTAATTCTCTTTGTAAATTATTCTGTCCAACTATAGTCATAGGATTTTTAGTTACCTTGGCTTGACTTAATTGTATATTCAATTTGGAGAGCAAATTATCTGGGATAAGGAGTTGTAATTTGCCATCATCTGTTTTTGTTATATCTATCTGGTTCAGGTCTTTTTCTGTAAGCTCTGGAAATAGCTTTTGGATAAGGGATTGAAGTTCTTGTGAGGTATTC
>JALVIU010000392.1:1086-2312 GCA_027028665.1 Candidatus Atribacteria bacterium
GTCTTGATCTAATTTGGAGAGTACATTATCTGGGATAAGGAGTTGTAATTTGCCATCATCTGTTTTTGTTATATCTATCTGGTTCAGGTCTTTTTCTGTAAGCTCTGGAAATAGCTTTTGGATAAGGGATTGAAGTTCTTGTGAGGTATTCTCCTGTCTCATCATTGATATAAGGTCTTGATCTAATTTGGAGAGTACATTATCTGGGATAAGGAGTTGTAATTTGCCATCATCTGTTTTTGTTATATCTATCTGGTTCAGGTCTTTTTCTGTAAGCTCTGGAAATAGCTTTTGGATAAGGAATAAGATCGAGGATAAATATCCTGATACATCTTCTGATCCCTTTCTTTTTCCATCTTTTAGTATTGAGCTTATTTCATTTTTTAGTATAGCAAAAAAACTCTCTTCTTTTCCCCCTTCTTTTGTCCTACACCTGGGATGACTACTAGCAGATAAAGACTTACCACTTAATGGTATCGCCATTGCAAAGACCGATCCCTGCACTTTTTCACCTCCTTTCTTTTTAGATTTTAGGAATTTATCCTAAAATATTAATCGGTCTTTAATCCTAATTCTTTACTTATCTCAGCGGCAAAATCTGGAGAGAAATTCTCCATAATGAGGCTTGCCTTTCGAGCACTCATCCTCCTCATTATCTCAACTACTAAATCCTTATCCACCTTCTCGAGGATCTGGGCTGCTACCTTAGGGGTCATAGAGCCATAAAGGTTTACGAGGGCCTCAATATTTTTATCCCATGTTGTCTTTTTCTTAAGGAGTTTTGCAGAAAGTTCCTTTTTCAGATCCTCAGTCTCTTTTATCCTCTCAGATAGATCTTTTTCTTTCTGTACAAGGAGGTCTTCTTTTTTCTTTAGTGTTGCCTCTAAGTCCTTTAGCCTCTGCTCTTCCGTTATAAAAAAGGACTCCTTTTCCATCCTATCAAATACAGTAATCCTTGGATTTTTCTGAGGATATAAAAAGGGAACCACATATTTTTCACCTACATATGGTACATTTAGCATAAATGGATATAAATCTTCCATGGTAATTACATTCATAAATAAAAGAACAGAGATCACAGTACCAATAACTGCTATAAATAGAATAATAAGCTGAATAAAAAGGATAATTTTCTTTAGTAACTTTCCCTTTTTTCTTTTCTTTTTTTTCTTTTTTTCTTTTTGTGCCATATCATCTATTTCTTAAATTTTTATTATAGTTTTTCG
>JALVIU010000393.1 GCA_027028665.1 Candidatus Atribacteria bacterium
GGCTTATATGCGACCTGGTGTTTGAAGGGATCGATACCCTTTCATATGTATATTTAAATGGAGAATTTTTAGGAAAGACAGAGGATATGTTTTTAGAGTATAGGTTTCCTGTAAATGGGATACTCAAGAGAGGAAAAAATTTCCTCAGGGTGAAGATCCTATCCCCAATAGGTGAGCCAGGTACCCTTATGCAAAACTATGGAAGATTGGCTGCAACCCATGAATATGATGTAAGACCATATATAAGAAAGGCACAGTACTCTTATGGATGGGATTGGGGGGCACGTATTGCAGCATCTGGTATATGGAGGGATGTATTTATTGAAATAAGGGAAGATGCAAGACTTTTTGGTGCCACAGCATATCTTGAGAATCTGAAGGGAAATATCAGGGTAACAGGATATGTAGATGGTGTAGAGGATGTATCCCTTTATGAGGTAAAGGTCTTGATGGATGGTAAAGAGCTGGGGATATGCCCTGTCGATACAGGAGTAGGAGGCATATCTTTTTCTAAGAAATTTAAAAAAGAGGATATAAAACTCTGGTATCCCCGGGGTATGGGAGATCAGACCCTGTATCACTTCCAGTTTATCCTGCTAAAAGATGGGGAAGAGGTATATAGCCAGGAGAAAAGGATAGGTTTAAGGACTGTAAAGATCGTTCAGGAAAAAGATGAAGAGGGTGAATCCTTTATATTTTATATAAATGAGAGACCTGTATTTGCAAAGGGTGCAAACTGGATCCCTGCAGAGAATATTCTATCATGGCTTTCCCCAAAAGATTATGAGGAGCTTATCCAGATGGCATATGATGCCAATATGAATATGCTTCGTGTATGGGGTGGAGGTATATATGAGGATGAGGCCTTTTATTCAAAGTGTGATGAGCTTGGTATCATGGTATGGCAGGATTTTATGTTTGCATGTGCAGAATATCCAGATCACCTTACCTGGTTCAGAAATCTTGCAAATAGAGAGGTAAGAGAAAATATCGTAAAATTAAGACACCATCCCAGTATTGTGCTCTGGTGTGGAAATAATGAAAACAACTGGGGTTTTGATGAGTGGCTCCAATTTGCCCATAAGGTAGGTGACAAGTTTTTGGGAAATACCCTGTATCTTGAGGATTTTCCTATGATATGCAAAGAAGAGGACCCATCCCGTCCTTACTGGCCCTCAAGTCCTTATGGAGGAACACGGCCAAATGCAGAGGATGGAGGAGATAGGCACAACTGGAGTGTATGGTCAGGGTGGCAGGATTATACAGAATATAATAAGGATCATGGGAGATTTCTAAGTGAATTTGGATTCCAGGGACCACCAGATCCAGAAACTATTAAATTCTTTGCAAAGGGTGAAGAAAGGGATATATTTAGCAAGGTAATAGTTGCCCACAATAAACAAGAAGAAGGCCCTGAGCGTATTATGAAGTTTATCCATAATCACTTTGGTATAGTTTCTGATTTTGATACCATTGTTTATCTTTCTCAGCTTAATCAGGCAGAGGCAATAAAAGAAGGTGTGGAGCACTGGAGGGCCCGTAAATATAAAACTGCAGGTACCTTATACTGGCAGCTTAATGATTCCTGGCCTGTATTTAGCTGGTCAGCTGTTGATTACTTTAAGCGGCCAAAGGCACTCTACTGGTATACAAAAAGATTTTATAGAGATATCCTGCCTGTTTGCTTAAGGTATGATGATGGAGTAGTATTGAAAATTATAAATGATAGAGAGAGTATATATGGGGACCTTCAGGTTGATGCATATGATATGCAAACAGGGAAAAAACTCTTTGAAAAAATATATGAAGATATTAGAGTAGGGGAGGATGATGTAGTATCTGTAGATGATTTTTCATTTCATGGACTTGAGAGGTCATTGCTTTTTATGAAATTTATAACAGACAAAGGTACTTATAGAAATGATAAATTACTTGCAAATTTAAGAGAGATAAATTTGATCAACCCAGAGCTTAAAATAGAAAAAGATGGTAATTCTTTCACGATAAATACTAAGTATCCTGCATATGGGGTATATATTTTAGGGAAAAATCCAGAGGAAAACTTCTTCTCTTTAGCCCCCTATTACCCTAAGGTTGTAAGGGTAGATGAGGTGGATAAAGTGTTGAGTATATATGATTTTTTGAAAAAATAAGTATTGATAGAGATAGGGCTAAACTTTAGCCCTATCTCTTGTTGCCTGAATTATCATACCTTACTTAATAGATTTCTAACTTCACCTTCTATAAGCTTTCCTATAGCCTCCGGACTTTCTCCTTCATGTTGTATCATAAGTTTTATAAGGT
>JALVIU010000394.1 GCA_027028665.1 Candidatus Atribacteria bacterium
CTATATCTGGTTCATAATATTCCTTTTCACCTTTCTATCCACTTCAAGTATTTCAGAAAGTGTCGGGGCCACAATTATCTCATTCTTATGCATCTCCATCTCTTTTTCTATCAATTTAGGAATATCTATAAAGCTAATCTTTTTATCCAGGAATAGTCTTACTGCCTCTTCATTTGCCCTATTGTACACTGTGGTCATTGTTCCTCCAAACATAAGGGCCTCCTTTGCCAGAGAGAGTGCAGGAAATCTGTCTGGATCTGGGGGATAAAATTCAAGGGTTCTATTAAAAAGAGAAAGGGGTCGAACTACTGCATCTGTTCGTTCTGGATAAAATAATGCATACTGAATAGGAAGTCTCATGTCTGGTACGCCAAGTTGTGCCTTTATGGAATGGTCATTAAACTCTACAAGGGAGTGAACAATACTCTGGGGATGGATAACTACATCCACCATAGATAAAGATACCTCAAAAAGATATACAGCTTCTATAATCTCAAGGCCTTTATTGGCAAGGGTAGAGGAATCGATTGTTACCTTTTTTCCCATATGCCATACGGGATGTCTCAACGCATCCTCAGGCCTTACATATTTAAGCTTCTCTTTGGATAGATTTCGAAAAGGTCCCCCAGAAGCAGTAAGGATTATCTTTTTTATATCTTCTCTCCTTTCCCCTACGAGGGATTGAAAGATGGCACTATGCTCACTATCCACAGGAATAATCTCTACACCTTTCTCTCTTTTTAACCTATTTATAATTGGACCTGCCATAACGATGGATTCCTTATTTGCAAGGGCTATTCTCTTTGATGAGTCAAAGGCCTTCATAGTAGGAATTATAGCCTCTGCTCCAGATATACCCATAACTGTTATATCTGTATCTATTTGTGCAAGTTCCTTTATGCCTTCATCTCCCCAAAATACCTCTTTTATAAAACTATATTTTTTCTTTAGGTATAATACATCCTCCTTTTTTAAAGAGGCTATATATGGTGAAGAAAATCTCTTAAGTATTTCCTCTGCCTCTCTCACATTATAACCAAAAGAGAAGGCATAGAGTTCTAATCTATTTGTAAAATTTTTCATTACATCAATACTATTTTTTCCTATAGAGCCAGTTGCACCCAGAATTTTTACTATTTTTTTCATTATTTTTGCCACCTCATAGAAAATTATTAAACCGTTTTAATCTTATTTTAATGATTATAGCATAAAATAAAAATGCACAAAAAAGCATGGTGAAAGGAGGTATATGAGAGATGAAGAAGTTTTCACTGTTTTTTATCTTAATCTTACTTTTTGTATTCTCAACTACATTATGGGCAGATGAGGCACCACAGAGGAATTTTGAAATTTATCCACAGTTCCCTGGTATCATGATTGGTAGAAGTGATACTGCAACAGTGGATGTAAGGATTGTAAATACTGGAAAAGAACCTATCGATATCCTCCTCAATCTTGAGAAGGATAAGAAAGCAAAGGATTGGGAAGTAGTGCTTAAAAATTCCGAATGGAGTGGCTTTGGTGTAACAGCTGTACACCTTGGAACAGACAAAGATACAAAGGAAGTTACTGCAAAACTCAAGATTGATCCTTCTAAGGATGCAGATCCAGGAGACTATGTATTCAAGATCACAGCAAGCACACCATCTGGTGATATCAAAAAAGAGGTAGAAGTAAAGGTAAAACTCGTTGGAGAAAAAATTGCAAAGAAAAAGGGTGAAAAGGGTATATCCCTCTCTGCGAAATATCCTGTAATGGAGGCGCCTGCAGGGAAAAAATTTACATTTGAGCTTGAACTCAAAAATAAAGAAGATAAGACACAGGTAGTGGATTTTGGTATAAAGGTACCTGCTGGTTGGTTTGCATACCTCACTCCAAGATGGGAAGAGGAGAAAAAGATAAACTCCATAAAGATGGATAAAAATGCAACAGAGAATCTTAATCTTACAGTAATACCTCCTACACTTGTGGATAAGGGAGAATACGATATAGAATTTATTGCAAAGAGCCCAGATGATAAAAAGACCTTAAAACTAAAGGCAAAGGTCACAGGTACATATAAACTCAATATGATTCCAGAAGACAAGAGATTAAATATAGAAACAGTCGCAGGGAAAGAAAAGACATTTACCCTTTATCTCTGGAATGAAGGTTCTGATTCTATAGAAGATGTAACCATCTATGCATCTAAACCAGAAGGATGGGACGTAAAACTTGAACCCGACAAAATAAATGCTATTCAGCCTATTGCAAAGATCCAGAAACCTGAAAAGGTAAAGGTTACCATAAAGGCACCTGA
>JALVIU010000395.1 GCA_027028665.1 Candidatus Atribacteria bacterium
CTATACGTTGTTTCACCCATATGTCCTATACGGATTACCTTTCCAGAAAATTTACCCTGTCCTTTGCTAATTATTATTCCATACTTTTCTTTAAGAATAGAAAGTATCCTCTTATCTTCTCCTTCTGAGACAAAGGCTGCAGTAACAGTGTATGATGCATCTTCATCCTGTGCAACAAGTTCAAGACCTATCTCTTTAAGGCCCCCTCTTGCTACATCTCTCATAATTTTATGTCTTTTAAACCTGTTTTCCAGACCCTCCTCCTCAATTATTTTTAACGCCTCGGCTAATCCATATACCAAAGATACAGGAGGAGTGTATGGATTTTGAGGTATATTCCTCTCTTGATAAGAAAGGACAAGATCAAAGTCAAAGTAGTATCTTGGAAGTTTTGAGGTCTTCATCCTACTTAATGCCTTATCCGATACTGAAACAAGAGAAAGACCAGGTGGTGTCATAAGTGCCTTCTGTGATGCAGTAACCACTACATCTATCCCGTTTTTGTCCTGTCTTACAGGCATTGCACCTACAGAGCTTACACCATCTACGATAAATAGTACATCTGGAAAGCTCCTCATCACCTCTCCTATCTTTTCAAGGTCAACCATTACCCCTGTAGATGTCTCATTATGTGTAACCAGGATAGCTCTTATATCTTTATCATTTTTAAGTTTATCATATAACATATCTGGATCAGGGGTCTTGCCCCATGGTGTATCCAATCTATCTACAGATAAATTATATCTCTTTGCAATCTCCAAAAATCTATCTCCAAAGTGTCCACAAGATAGTGAAAGCAACTTTTCCTGTGGTGAAAATAGATTTACTATAGAGGCCTCAAGACCTCCTGTCCCGGAAGAAGGAAAAAGTAAAATCTTAGAAGTAGTACCCAATACCTCTTTCATATGAGAAAGAATGGAACCAAAGATCTTTCCATATTCTTCTCCTCTATGAGAAATCATATCTTTAGTCATTGACTGTATTATCCTCTTAGGAAGGGGCGTAGGACCTGGAATAAGAAGATATTTTCTCATATTAGCCTCCTTATTTTGTGCAAATTTTTTTGCACTTTTTACTTTAAGCATTTTAACACATCTATAAATATTTTACAATAAGTGAATAGAAATTAATTTGTATTTTTTGCTTTTTTGTGGTATTATAAAAAAAAACTGAGGTGAATTTTATGTTTGGTTTAGGATTCCCCGAGCTAATTCTTATATTAATAATTGCACTTATTATTTTTGGACCTGGAAAATTACCTGAAGTAGGAAAGGCTATAGGTAAGTCTGTACGAGAGTTTAAAAAGGCAACCAACGAAATTAAACAAGAATTCGAAATCGATGAGCCATCTTCACCAAAAAGAGAAGTTTCAAATACAGAAACAACTCAGAAGGAGGACTCGGCTTCCCAAGTATCTACTGAAACTAAACAACCTGTAACAAAGCAAAATCCATATTCCACTGTTTTTGATGAAAAGGCAGGAGAAAAAACACAAGAAAATAGTTAAAAAGAAGAGGGCATTACCATCCCTCTTCTTTTATAATATTTTTTCCACTGGGGAGAACAGGGCTTGAAAAGTCTTCTTCTCCTATAAAAGCATCTATAAGGGCATTTCTCCCTATTCTTACTCCTTCTGGTATATGTGTACCTTTACCAATCACGGTTATACCACATGTAAGTTCCGGAAATCTCTCATTTGGCATATAGTCTTCTCCATCACCTACTATAACATTCCTATTTATGTATATATCTTTATCTAATATAGCTTTATGAACAACAGAGCCCTCTGCAATATAGGTGTTATTCATTACAATGGAATCAACAATTTTCGCACTTTCACTTACGTATACCCCAGGAAATAGTACAGAATTTATAACCTCACCATTTACAATACATCCATTTGCCACAATACTATGTACTACATTTGCATCCTTTCCTACCTTTACAGGAGGTTTCTCTTCACTTTTTGTTCTTATTATCCAATTTCTATCATAAAGGTCGAATCTTGGAAGGGGTTTCACAAGTTCCATATTGGCATTGTAATAAGATTCTATAGTACCTATGTCATCCCAAAATCCGTTAAATCTATAGGCATAAACCTTTTCTCCATTGGAAAGCGCATCTATTATAACATCTTCCACCAAACTATACTTTCCTTCAGGCACTATAGTCTTTAATTTATCTACCAGATAATCCCTATTAAAAAGATATATACCCATAAATGCGATATTGCTCTTTGGTTTCTCTGGTTTTTCCTCAAAGGAGACTACCTCATCCCCCTGGATTTCAACAATTCCAAATCTCTTTGTTTGTTCAGGGGAGACCTCTATGGTGGCTATACTGATCTCTGCACCTTTTTCCTTGTGAAACTCTATAAGCTTCGTATAATCCATCTTATATACCTGATCTCCTGAGAGTATAAGTATATAATCAGGCATAGTATCATCTATAAAGTCCATATTCTGATATACTGCATCTGCTGTCCCTCTATACCATGAAGAACCCCCTTCCCTTAGATAGGGCTGGAGTATCCTTATCCCTCCCCTCAATCTATCCAGATCCCAGGGCTTTCCTACCCCGATATGTTGATTAAGGGAAAGAGGCCTAAATTGTGTAAGAAGACCTATATCAAAGATACCAGAATTTACACAATTACTAAGTGTAAAATCTATCACTCTGTATTTTCCTCCATAGGGAAGAGCTGCTGTAGCCCTCTTACGCGTAAGGACAGGCAATCTGCTACCCTTTCCCCCTGCTAATATAAAGGTTATCACCTTTTTAGCCATTTTATCCTCCTATTACTTTACAAATTTCAAAACCAGATTCATCACTTTACTCAAATCCCTCTCTTGAACATAAGCACCTTTGGTCTTAGATATATACCTATTTTCTATGATCAATTTCTTTATATCCTTATTATAACTAAAATCGAGTCTATACAATATCTCATCATTTTCTATAAAAAATTCCTGTGGAACTTCAGAAAGGGTATAATCCCCCATATTTACTTCTATCCTCCTCCTTACTGTATATGGAAAACCCGGTTCCCTATAGGGAAGAATATATGGAGGATGAAAAGAAGATCCCTCAATCAATTGTTTAAGATCCACCTTCATTGCTATCTGTAAAGGAATATCCAATCTCTTTATATCTGAGGTCTCTATGTGAGAAATAGAGGCCCTTTTATCAAAAAACCACAACTCAGGAACCGATACATCTGTATGATTATAAAGCATTCTTCTATAATAGAGGTCATATAGACCCCTCATATAAAAGACAACCTCTGCACTTTCTGGTTTTTCAAGGTTTATCTTTACATAATCCTCTCTTACATTCTCGCCAAAGGAAGGACAAGAGAGTTTTAAACTCTCTCCCCTGGTTATAAAGAATGCATCTTTACCTATATCCTCTGGTAAGATAGTTCCAAATGGTGTAAAGGGATATGGCTCCAAAAATTTATTACTATCTAAAAAGAGTACACCCTTTAAGCCTGGGTCGAAAGATGGGAATTTTACGCTTTCTTCATTATCTATAAAGCCCAAATCTACATCCATGCCTTTCTTCTTATAAATATCAAAAAGGGCGATGGAAAACAAGAGATTATCATATATATACAAAGGTGTAAGGGCATGATCTGAAAATAAAAATAAAAATCTCTTTGGGCTATTATAGCAGGAAGATATAAATGTATTATATACACCTTCCAGAGAAGAGGTATTATCTAAAGAAAAGTCTTTATAGATATCTCCCATCCATCTGGCAAGATAGGTATAAAGGTCTTTCCAATCTATAAAATTATTAATGGTTAAAGATAAATTAGGATCTTTTTTGAGGGAGATCCTCTTATATCTTTCGTTATCTTCTATATTTACTTTATATTTGGGATATATATTAAAACTTACTCCTTGAGGAATCAAGACATCTATTGCACGATGTTCAGTAGGGTACCGTGGTGATGGTATAAATATATGGAATTTACCATCCTCAGGGGTTTTTACCTTTACTACAAATTTATATTCTAACAATATAGGTTTACCAATATTGGACCTTATTACAGCATTTTCATATAGTATACCAGTTTCTGTTTTCTCTTCCTCTACAAAATAATCAAAATCCTTCTCCCCAAGTTGTTTTTTATCTTTTGTAACCCCATTTAAAAGATAAAGTGAAAACTCCACATAACGTCTATCATATGCAAACTTAAGGCCCTCCTGGAGTAGTGAGGGGTCTTTTACAAAAAGTAGCCTATGAACAGTCTCTACATAATCCCCCTGGGTAGAAAGTGTACATAGTATCTTTTCAGATATTATCTCAATTCTATCTTTGTAATTGTCCATATTGTCGAAATACGAAGCTATCTTATTCTTTGCCTCTATCTCCTTACTCACAGGAGTGAAAGTAGGTGTTGATGTAGGCGTAGGAGGAGCAGAAAACTTTGCAATGATAGAGAGGTATGTCTTTACCTCCTCATCCTTTGGGGCAAGCTTTTTTACTCTACTAAATATTTTTTTTGCCTTATCAAACTCTCCAAGCTCTAAATAAGAGATTCCAAGATATTTCAAAAATACAGGGTCATCTTTATAAGAGAGTTCTGCCTTTAAGAAATTTTCTATAGCTTTTTGATAATCCCTATCATTAAAATAGATCTTGCCCAATTCATAAAAAGAACTTGCCTCATTACCTTTATACAATACACTCATTCGAAATTCGGCCTTAGCCTTTTCCATATATTCTGCTGCCATCTTTTCATATAGGAGTCCAAGCAGAAAATGTATCTTTCTCCCTGTAATGCCAGATGCAAGAAGTCTTTCCAATTTATCTTTTGCTACAAGAAGCTCTCCCTTCCCTATAAGTTCCTCGATTGCTTTCAGTTCCTTATTTATATCTACAGTATGGACAATGGAAGGAGTAGGTATAGACTGTGGTATCTTAAATAAAACTTCATTTAGATAAAGAGTTGGTAAAGTATCAAAATATGTAGTTTTAAAAGTAAGGGTAAAAAGAAGAACCAAAAAAATTAAAAACCAGTTTACTCTTTTTTTTGGCCTTCTTTTTACCCTTCTACTTTTTTTCATATTTCTTACTTATTGAATTTTTCAGTAAATATTTCTAAAAATTTAGAATCTCTTGAAAGAATAAAGTTTGCTCCCCCTTTGAAAGCATTCTTGTAGGCTTCAAGAGATCTCAAAAACTTATAGAATATAGGATCCTGTCCATATGCCTCTGCATAGATCTTTATAGCTTCCGCATCCCCTTCTCCTCTTAAGATTTCTGCCTTTTTATAGGCATCTGCCATTATAATCTTTACCTGTTTATCAGTTTCTGCCTTGATTTTTGCTGCCTCTTCCATACCTTCTGATCTATATTTTTTTGCCTGTCTTTGTCTTTCTGATTTCATTCTATTAAATACAGCTTTTTCATTCTCTTTAGGAAGATCTGCTCTTTTGAGTCTTACATCTACTATCTCTATACCAAACTCACTTGCCTTTTTATTAGATATAGCAGTAACTGTCTTCATAATAGTTTCTCTATCCTTGGAGATAATATTTGAAAGTTCATAGGATCCAAGATCTACCCTGAGCTCTGAATATATTATGTCATCAAGTCTTACCTCTGCCCCATTTATATTCTTTACAGAGATCAGAAACTTCTTTGGATCTACTATTCTCCATGTAGCATAACTATCTACAATAAGAGTTTTTTTATCCTTTGTTATAACCTCTGTTGGGGGTGAATCATAATACATAAGCCTCTTTTCAAAAAATACAACTGACTGTATAGGGGATGGTAGCTTAAATTTAAGGCCTGGTGTTTTAATTACTCTAACTATCTTTCCAAGTTGTAATACTACGGCCTGAGAGTTTTCCGGTACAATGAATACCACTCTTACAAATAGCCAGATAAGAATTAACACGAGAATTGTTATAGCTATTGATTTTTTCATCTTATTTACCTCCCCCACTTATAACTCCTGTTCCTACCAGGCCTGGATTAGAACCCTGAGGAAAGTTTATAAGATTTATATTTGTAGTATTTGCATCCACTATAGTGACCTTTGCACCTTTTATGACCTCTTCCATAGTCTCAAGATAGAGTCTCTCTTTTGTAATATCTTCATTTTTCTTATATTCTGAAAGCATCTTCAAAAATCTCTGTGCATCACCTTCTGCCTTTTTCACTATACTTATCTTATAACTCTCTGCTTCTTTAACCACCCTTACTGCTTCACCCCTTGTTTTAGGTAAGATATCATTTTTATATCCCTCTGCCTCGTTTATATATCTATTTTTGTCTTCTTTTGCACTTGCTACATCCTTAAATGCATCTTCTACCTCCTTTGGGGGTGTTACATCCTGAAGCTGTACCCCTATTATCTTTATACCCAATAAGTATTTATCAGATATCCTCTGTAAAAGCCCTTTAATATCCTCTTGAACTTCATATTTCCCCACTGTCAAAACTTTATCTATAGTAGAATTACCTATCACCTGTCTTAGGGCAGATTCTGTAGCAATTTTTAGGATCTTATCAGGATGAATGACTTTAAATACATAATCATAGGCATTTTTTATTTTATATTGAACGATCATCTCAATACTTACTATATTTTCATCCCCTGTTAGCATGAGTGCCTCTTCTGGTATATACCTATAATTCGCAGTCCCTCCTGTATATCCTATTGTTCTGAAACCTATCTCAATTCTCTTAACCTCTGTTACCTTCACAATACTTACACTTTCAAGGGGTACAGGGAGCTTCATATGTACACCAGGTCTTTCTGTACGCACATATTTTCCAAATCTGAGAACCAATCCCT
>JALVIU010000396.1 GCA_027028665.1 Candidatus Atribacteria bacterium
AATGACCCCCATCTATTGAGGGCCCTTTATTTGCATCCTCACCTTAAGGCACAAAAAGGTGGTCAGGGTAAAGGTAAGAAGCAGAGAGGTAGAAATGGTAAAGATCTTATTGTCTCTGTGCCTGTAGGTACAGTATTCATAGACCCTGATACTGGAAAGATTGTATATGATTTGAATAAAGAAGGACAAAAATTTATAGCTGTCCGTGGTGGTAAAGGTGGTAGAGGAAATTATCATTTTAAAGGTTCTGTAAATCAGACACCACGGTTTGCAGAAAAAGGGGAACCAGGAGAGGAAAAAAGCTTTATTTTAGAGCTTAGACTTATAGCCCATGCAGGTCTTGTAGGTTTTCCAAATGCAGGCAAGTCCTCTCTTCTTGCCGCACTTACAAATGCGCATCCTGAGATAGGTGATTATCCTTTTACCACACTTAATCCAAACCTTGGTGTTATCTATGACCCGCAAGGGGTAGAGGAAGAGTATTTTATTATCGCAGACCTTCCTGGACTTATAGAGGGCGCATCAGAGGGTAGGGGTCTTGGATTCAAATTTCTAAAACATATAGAAAGGGTTGGACTTTTGGTATTTGTACTGGATGTATCTCTTCCTAACTGGAAGGAGAATTTTCATCTCCTAAAGAGAGAGCTTGAGAGGTATAATCCAGAAATAGTAAAAAAAGATGCGCTTTTGGTGCTAAATAAGATAGATCTTATAGATAATGTAGATAAATTGGAAAAAGAGGCATCAGATGCCTTTTCACTTCCTGTGATTTCTGTATCTGCAAAGGAAAAGATGGGTATAGATAAGCTCAGGGCATATGTTTATGATACTCTTTCAAAGATGGATTGGAATGTAGAGGAGAGTGCCCCTTCTGATGAGGAGAAGGTATACACATATAAACCTTTATTTACCATAGAGGAGATGTCCACAGGCCTTGAGGTAAAAGGAGATAAGATCGAAAAACTTATATACAAAACAGATTTTACAAGCTGGGATGCAGCAAGGCATTTTTTAAATGTAATAACACGTATGGGAATTAAAAAGGCACTTTTAAGACATGGTGCAAAGCCTGGTATGGAAATAAAAATGGGGGATATGATATTTGACTATGATGAGATTTTTAATCCACCCATAGATCCATTGCCTAAGAGAAAGAAAAGGATCAAAAGATAAATTTGAAAATATAACCATTTCCTACTCTTATTGTTTCTACTTCTATCTTTTTTGTAGAATATGGTAATATAAGCTTTTCTCCATAGTACTTTTTCTCAAGTGTTCCTATAATCATATACTTTACCTTGTATTTAAGTATAAACGGCTCTTTTTCTTTCATGGACCCTGTATATAGTGTGTAGACAGCTTTTTCTCTTTCATCACCTTCAGGAATATATCCACGCCATACAAGCTCATGCATCTTCCACCCCAGGATGGTAGGAAGCCCTGTATATGTAGATATTCTTCCATAGTAGGTATATGCCCCTTTATTCTTATTTACTGCCTCTACTATTCCTGGATGTCCCTGTATATTTTTATTTATATATTGAATAATATTATAATCTATCGGATAGCGGGTCTTTATAAATAATATTCCATTTAATGTAGGAGGGGATGCAAGATCTATTCTACCCTTTACTCCTACTGGTAGATAAATAAAAGCAGGAATGATAATCAGAACCAGGATTATAATAGAAAGTTTGTTATTTTTACTGAGATTTAGATATGAAAGAGATACTGCAAATAATATCCATGATAAAAAGTAAAATTTAAATACCGTATTTCCCCTATAGAATGCACCACCACTATATATATCCTTTATAAAAAGCACTTCACAGCCAGAGACTACAACATATCCATACATAAGTAACATAAGAAAAAATTTTCTTATTCTATCTTTTTCCTTTATTGTAATGCTAAATAGTGAAAGTGCAAATATACCCAGAAAGAGTGAGGGTCTATATATAAGGACGGGAATTAAAAGTAATAGAAGATATTTATATCTTTTTATATAATCTGCTAATATGATTATATCCTTTTTCTTAAGCATATTTAAGGTAAGGAGAATAAATGGACCAAGGTGAATAAAAAGCGGTAGAAGTTTGCTTCCTTTTGGTACTATGCCAAGTCCAAGGGGCGTATGCCCTCTGGTGTAAAGAAATGGGAGGGCAAGTATTATTGCACCTACCAGAAAGGTGCTTATATCTACTATATCATCTGTCTTAAACCCGTTTTCTATATACCTTTTTACTACCCATAGGAAAAAGAAAAATGGCAAGGACCATGGATTTATGATAAGTATGAATACAAATAAGAAGAGCATCCATACCTTTTTTTCTTTCCATATAAGATAAATGCCCAGAATACTAAGTGGCAAAAAGAAGTAATGCGGATGGTTGTCCCCATGTATAAATGAAAAAAGGGGAAATTCATTTATGGTATTTGGTATAACCCTTGATGATGCCCAATAGTTTATGAGATTTTGATGTCTAAGCAGAGCTACGAATCTCTCATAATTTGCCATAAAGAGGGTGGTAATTACACCCAATATACCTATGGGTATGCTTCTTTTTATCTTATAGAGAACTTCAAATACTATGCCTGCACTTATTGAAAAAATGAATACATTATAAAGGTTATACATTATAGGATTTGGAATATAGAGAAGCTTTGATATAAGTGATATAGGGATGAAGCCAAAGTAATAGTAAGGATTTCGATAGCCTATGAGCCATGGATCATAAGGAGGAAGATGAGCACTTCTTCCGATAGATGTAACAAATGCATACTCCATAGGTTTTTCTGCGCCAAATATAGCAGAAGAGTGTAATCTTACGTAGAGTGCAAATAAAAATACAATAAAAAATACCCCCTCGCTTAGTAAGTCTTCCCTTTTTATTTCGACCTTTTTTTTACTGTATAGATAGATCACCAATCCCAGTGCAATAAATGCAAAGAATATAAAACTATTAAGTGGTATAAATCTTATAAATGAGAGATAAGATGTAAAAAGAGTGGCAAGAAAAATACCAAAGAGCTTTCCTCCCTGAAATCCAATATTTAATATCTTCCCTGCAAGTCCTGCGTATATGAGAAATATATAGAACTTAACGACTTCTTCCAATAATTCTCTCCCTCCACCAGAGCTTTAGAATTTCTTTAAATGCACGAAATATTACTTTAATATTTGCACCTGTCTGTTTTCCTTCTTTTCTTGGGAAATGATGTACCCCTACCTCTTTAAATTTATACCCTTTATTTATAAGTTTAAACATGATCTCAGGGTTTATGGCTGCACCATGGGATTCTATGGTAATATCCTTTACAATATCCCTTTTAAACAGCTTAAAGGCACAATCTATATCCCTTACCTTAACCCCAAGGAGTATCCTTGTAACAATAGTCCATCCTTTACCAAAAAGCTTTCTCAGTAAGGGGTCCTTTCTATCTATTCTATACCCTATTACAAAGTCATATTCTTCTATATAGGGTAATAAGAGTTTTAGTTCACCAGGGTCAAATTGGTTATCTCCATCTGTAAAAAATACAAGGTCCATACGAGATTCTTTAAATCCTGTTTGAAGGGCGCCACCATACCCTTTATTTTTCTCATGTTTTATAGGGCGGATCCTGGGATTTCTTTCTGCCTCTTTTTTTGCGATTTCAAATGTTTTGTCCTGACTTCCATCATCTACAATTATAATCTCATAATCCTCTGCCACCTCTTCAAGTACTTTTTCTGCACGTTCTATCGCCCTTTTTACATTTTTCTCTTCATTATACATAGGATAGAAAAATGAAATTGTATGTTTCATATTATATCCTCCATAATTTCTTGAGCTACCTCTATTCCTTGAGATATAGAATCATTTATTGATCTTTCGGGATATGACCTTGGAAGGCCCGCGATCCATATATACTCCCCTACAATTTTTTTAGGGGGAATTTTTCTTTTGTACCCGGTTTCATATACTGGTCCTGCATATCGAGAATAATATGCAAAGCTTTTTATAATTTCTTCATCCCTTATATTAAAGGTATTTTTAAAAGATGCTATGATTTCTTCCCTTTTCTTCTCTATATCTTCCTTTGTAAGTTCTTCACCCTCTGTGTATAGTGCAAGATATACTATATGGAAAGGATAAGGGTTTTCTTTGAAAAAGTTTGTATGTTCTACCATTACAGAAAATGCCAGATCCTCGTCAGATATATTAAGCCAATAGTATTTTTGTACTCTTTTGGTAAGTGTAAGGATCACAGAGAGACAACCCTGGTATGAAACATCAGGGATCTTATATGGGGATATCTGGTTAAATATGGGTTGGGGGATGGTAGATATAATATATTTTGCCTCATATTCTCTTTTTTCTGTTTTTATTTGATAGATGTTTTCTTTTTTTTCTATCTTCTTTACTTTTTCTTGTATCTTGATTTTACCGCCCAATTTCTTTACTTCTTCTATTAATCTATCTATCAAGATTTGCCATCCACCCTCTGGATATGCAAGTTTTTCACCCTTTGTATCCCTGTGGGATCTAAGCTGTATCCTTCTTATAAACCATGAGGCTGAGACCCTTTCTACATTTGGTCCAAACTTTGCTTTAAGTAGTGGGGCCCATAGTTTTTTGTATATACTTTTACCCCATACTTTTTCTATATATTCCTTTGCAGATATATCATCATATTCTTCCCATGATTTTACTTTTTTTGCAGCAAGGACAGATATACCTACTCTTATCTTCTCAAAAAAGTTTATGACAGGAAATCCAAGCATGTCACCTGCAGTGTTAAATCCATAAACTTTTTTATTATATAGAAATCCTACACTCCCTGTTTCCCACCTTATTTTATCCCTTATACCAAGCTCATCCATTAATATATATAGTTGGTCATCATCGGGAAAGGTATGATGATAGTAAACCTCTATATAGTGTCCATCTATATTTATACTACCTAAAAGCCCTCCAACATATGGATTTCTCTCGAATATTGTAAGCTTATATTTATCGCTTTTTTTCAAGATTTCATATGCGGCAGAGAGGCCTGATATGCCACTACCTATTATCGCTACTTTATCCTTCATTTTGCATTTTCTCCTTTTTAGATAAAATTTCTTTTACATTTATTGAGACCCCTATTCTAATAAATAAAATTATACCAATAATAGTTATAGGTAGATACATAACAAGATAGTGTACAACTAGGCTGTATCCTGTGGCAAGATTGGGATCAGGATTTTTATAAAAAAACATGAACACCTTTTTTGTAACAAAATCGAATATGCCGATATGGCCAGGTGAATATGAGATAATAAGTGCAAGTGTAGATAAGGCCATGAGTAGTACAAAAGCAAGAGGAGGAAGTGAAAGCCCAAAGGAAAGTCCTGTAAACCAAAAAGATACTCCTTCTATAAACCAACTTAATATGGAGAGTGAAAGTGCAATTGTAAGATATTTTTTTGAGCCCATAAAACTCAGGCCTTGCTGTAGGGACTCAAAATGTTTTCCACCTATCTTTTCGATAATAATATATATACCCTTAAGGGGTCCCTTTAGGTGTTCTTTTTCCTGGATGATAAGAAACCCTATTACAATTACAATAGAGAAGACTATGCCAGACAAAAGAGCAACCTTTTTTACCCATCCTTCCCATAGGTAAAAGGGTGAGAGAATGAGTACAAGAATAAGAAGCGCTACACCATCAAATAGTTTTTCATATGCTACTGTAGTAAAAGAAGTAACAAACTTTATATCTTTTTTCTGTGAAAGTACGTATGCACGGATTACTTCGCCTAATCGAAATGGTAATATATTGTTAAAGGCATAAGCAATGGATACACCTTCAAAAAGTGTTTTCGTATCTATAAATTTTTGAGTGATGAGGAAATATCTCCATCTCATTGCCCTTGTAAATACCCCTAATATGAATACACCCATGGCAATTATTAGATACCCTATATTTATGTCATCTATTATAGTAATAAGTTTTTTAAAATCTACCCCTTTGAATGTGAGCCAAAGAAAAAATGCTCCAAATAGTATGCTAAATAGTATCTTTTGCCATCTTTTCATATTATTCTTCCCATTTAAGTCCCTTTTTTATCCATACCCTCATACTGTATCCCCCTACAGGGCTCCATACCTCTCTTTTAAATATATATCTTATGAGTTTGTCTCTATTTTCCTTCTTTAAAAGCCACCAGAAGTTCCCTTTTGGAACCCACCATGCCCTAAGTGTTGCATCAAAGAAATTATGTGTTTTCTCTAATTCCTTTGGATAAGTTATATTGTTTGTAATAAGGACATCGTAATTAAGATAGTTCTTTATATTTTTGTCATATGCCACTCCAAGGTCTCTTAGATACCATGGAAATGGCCATGTATAATCATTATGAATGACTGTTCTCAGGCCTTTTTTTTCTCTGGCGAGTTTGTGTATGATCCTTGAGATCTTAGGTACATCCTGAGTGCTTTGTACATATACCAGTATCTCTGCATGTTTTCCATCTTTGGGCTCTATAGTAGGGTATTTAAAGTTTACAAGGTAGTTTGCGTATATTCCATATATTCCGAGAAGAAGGACAGGAATCAGAAAGATGATCTTTACGGTTTTTCCGTATTTTTCCCATATTGCTTGCATAACAAAACTAGATACTACAATAAGGGGAAATACCATATGCACTACTATCCATGGTGCTTTTTCTCCTGCATATGCATATATGATAAGTGAGAGTATTGACCACCATGTGGCAAGCCTAAATAGAGAACTTTTTTTATATAAATCTACTA
>JALVIU010000397.1 GCA_027028665.1 Candidatus Atribacteria bacterium
AAAGATAAAGTTAGAAGATATCGTAAAGGCCGTTTGGCCCTTTTTCCTGGCCCTCCTTATCGATATATTGATAGTATCCTATGTCCCTCAAGTTTCTACATGGCTACCTTCCCTTATGATGGGGAAGTAATCAAATGTTTTGTTTGTAGGATGACACTTTTGTCATTTCTATCTCACCTTATACCCCTAATTTTCCCCTGAACCAAAGTATTTGTAGGGTGTAGGGGTAGAGAAGAGGTGTCAAAGTTGGGAGAAGTGGTGAAGGAGGAGAGTTGTTTTAGGTGAAATAAAAAAGGCGGGACACTAAAAATCTATATCCCGCCTTTTTGTTGTTTATATATTAGAAGTTGTACTTATCTACGTTGTATCTTGTGAATATAAGTCTTTCTGGGAGTAAGATTATACCATTGTCTTTTCTGTTTGCAACCTTTGGATTTTCGTACATCTCTCCACCCTGACGCTTATTAGGAATGACCTTCCAATCACCTAAGAGTCCAGGAATCTTGAATGATGTACCTACTTCGATCTTTTCACCCTTTAAGAGTTTGTATGCTACATATATTGCTGCTGCACCTTGATCTCCACAATCCCAGAGGCCACCCTGTAATACTGTATTTCTCTTTATATACTGTTTAATAGTACTTGGAGTTGTAAATCCTACAACGATTACCTTTCCACTCATTCCGAGATTCTCAACTGCCTTTGCCTGTCCAGGGAATGCTGTGGAGTCAGGACAGATTATTGCATTTACATCAGGATAGGTCTTTAGGATCTGCTCACCAACTGATACTGCCTTTGGGAAGTTCATATCAGAGTACTGTGTGGTTACTATTTCCCAATCAGGATGCTCTTCCTTTATGATCTTTTTAGCAAATCTCACCCAGGAATTCTGGTCTGTAACGGTTGGAGAAGAGTAGTGGAATGCAACCTTTAATTTTCCATGCCATGTTCCGAGCTGATTTGTTACCATTGTAACGAGCAATCTTCCAAGAATATCAGGTGTACCCTGGTTTACATAGAATGTACGATAATTAGGATCTACGTCAGAATCCCATGTAACGATTTTTACGCCTCTTGCCATAGCTCTCTTTAGTGCCTGATTTAATCCCTTTGGATCAAGTGCAGAAAGTACGATTGCATCGTAACCCTGGTTTACAAATGTATTAATAAACTTTACCTGCTCTGCAACAGATGCCTGTGCAGGTCCATCATATTTAACTTCTACACCAAGTTTTTTGCCCATTTCTACAGCATGTGCACCAGCTACTTCAAAGAATGTATTACCAATAATCTTTGGCAAAAATGCAATCTTAAATTTTTTCTCAGCGAATGCAGATACACTAAGTGCAAATACCAACAAAACAACCAAACTCAAAACCAATACCTTTTTCATAATCTTACCTCCTGTGTTTTTTTAAAAATACCTTAAAAAGTATAGTTTAATACATAAAAAGTAATTTTGTTATCACCCCCCTTTAAATCTTTGATTTAGCCTCTTTTATTGCTCGTTTGTTCTTTATATTTGTAGAGATTATTTCCCAGAAGTATCTTCCAGATATGGATGCGATGAGTACAAGTCCTAAGAATACGCTTGTTTGATGAGATGTAATATTTACCATTTGAAGTCCATATTTTAGGTATCCTATGAGGAGACTTGCGAAAAATGTACCGATAATACTTCCTTCTCCACCATATATATTTGCACCACCTAATACCGCACATGTAATTACTGTAAGAGGTGCATCTGCTCCAAGGTCTGATCTTGCAGATGTAAAATATGATGCAAGTAAGATTCCAGATATTGCTGCTCCGAGGCCGGATAGTGCATAGTTATATATGGTCATCTTGCTTACATTTATACCTGTATATCTTGCCGCTTGTGGATTCATCCCTATGAGGAATAGATATCTTCCAAATTTTGTTCTATGAAGTAGTATGTAAAATATTATTACAAGTACAAGAAGAATCCATACAGGATTTGGAATATTAAATAGTGTTCCATTTGCAATATTTATAAATGAATCTGGAAACCCTCCAATCCCTTCAAAACCTGTAGAGCCTGCAAGTCCTGAAAGGGTAAGTGCCAACCCTGCAAATAGAAAGCTACCACCAAGTGTAATAACCAATGGGTTTACCTGGGTAATCAGTATAAGTGCTCCGTTTAGCATTCCTGCAAGTGTCCCTACCCCGAGTCCCAAGATTATTGCAAGTGCTATATTAGATGTTTTGACCCATACGAGCCCTGTAATAATAGAAGAGAGCCCCATAATAGAACCCACAGA
>JALVIU010000398.1 GCA_027028665.1 Candidatus Atribacteria bacterium
GTCTTCCACTATTCCTTCTATAAAATTCACCCTTCCTATAAAGTCTGCCACAAATCTATTTTGAGGCTTTGTATATATCTCAAGGGGGGTACCTATCTGCATAACTTCTCCTTTATTCATAACCATGATACGGTCAGAGAGACTCATTGCCTCTATCTGATCATGTGTAACATATATGCTTGTGATGTTTAATGTCTTCTGAATTCTCCTTATCTCACTTCTCATCTGTTCCCTGAGTTTTGCATCTAAATTGGAAAGTGGCTCATCAAAGAGGAGTACCTTTGGCTCATTTATAATAGCCCTTGCCAGTGCTACACGCTGCTGCTGGCCTCCTGAAAGTTGATCTGGACGCCTATTTACCATTTCAGATAAGCCCACAAGTTCAAGGATAGAATGTACTTTCTCCTTTATAGTCTTCTGATCTATCCCTTTCAGTTCGAGGGCAAAAGATACATTTTTATATACAGAAAGATGGGGGAAAAGGGCGTAATTTTGAAATACCATAGATGTATCTCTCTTGTTTGGTGGGAGGTCATTTACCTTTTTATCATCTATCCAGACCTCCCCTTCTGTGGGTGATTCAAACCCGGATATAATCCTGAGTGTCGTAGTCTTTCCGCATCCAGATGGGCCAAGAAATGTAACCATCTCTCCTTCTTCTACTTCTAAATTCACATTTTTCACTGCTACAATTTCCTGATCTGGAGCATCGGGATTTTTAAATTTTTTCACTATATTTACAAGTTTTATACTCATTTATCTCCTCCTAAAATTTTAACACCTGTCCACCAAGATTTCCATATTTCCTGGTAAGGAATAAACGAATAATAAAGATTGCCAGAAGTATTATAAGCACAAGTAAAAAGCTAAATGCGGCAGCTGCACCCAATCTCCCTGCCTCTACCTGTGACATGATCTGTACAGTCATGAGATTCCATCCTGCAGATACCAAAAATATAGCGGCACTGATTGCTGTCATCGCACGGACAAAGGAATATACAAGTCCTGAAAAAAATGCTGGAATAATAAGGGGTAGGGTAACCTTTCTAAACGTGGTTTGTGCATCTGCCCCAAGATCTATAGCTGCTTCCTCTATAGATGGATCGATCTGCCTTAATATGGCAATACCTGACTGTATTCCCACAGGGATATATCTATATATGAAATTCAAAAGTAGAATAAGGAGGGTACCTGTAAGGTAAAAGGGGTAGGAATTAAATGCAAGGATATATCCAATACCTATAACAGTACCTGGCACACCAAAACTCAGCATAGACGTAAACTCCATAAATCCTCTACCAGGAAATCTCTTTCTCACCACCAGGAATGCGATAATCATACCCAGTATACCAGAGATAGGTGTAGAGGTGCCGGCGATAATAAGGGTATCGACAACTGCTTTAAACCCTACCTGAAATACGTATCTAAAGTGCTCAAGTGTAAAGGAGTTATCCACACCCCAGGTCTTTGCAAATGCACCCCAAAGTATAGTCACATACAAAAGCACTATTAAACCAGAGAAAAAGAGACATATACTGAAGAGTATCCACTTTACAGTAGGGGATACAAGCTTAACCACAGATGTTGTGGGCTTTCCAGTTATTGTTATATATTGTTTTTTCGATACCCAATATTTCTGAAGCAAAAAGATAGATATAGAGGGTACAAGCAGGATCATAGCAAGAGTTGCACCACCCTTTAGGTCATACATACCGGTAATCTGTAGATATGCCTGTACAGAAAGGATGGGAAATCTGCTTCCCGCAAGTATCAATGGGTTTCCAAAATCTGCAAGGGTCTCTACAAATAAGATAAGTATAGCACTTGCTATGCCAGGTATAGTAAGGGGAAAAGTGACCCTTTTAAAGACTTGAAATCTTTTTGCTCCGAGATCCAGTGCCGCATCCTCTAATGTAGGATTTATAGATTCTATAACCCCTTTCAGGATTATATATGCAACAGGGAAAAAGGTAATAATCTGGGCAAAGAGCAGTCCTCTAATACCATATATAGGATAGTTCCTTATATGAAGCAAGGAAGAAGTGATAAGGCCATTATTTCCAAAAAGCATCAATATGGCAAGTGCTCCGATAAATGGAGGAGAAATAATGGGAATGATGGCAATGATATTGAAAAACTTCTTAAAAGGTATATCGGTCCTCTCTATCGTAAATGCAAATATATATCCCACAAGAACTCCCAAAAGTGATGTAAGTGTCGCCATAAGCATACTATTCTGGAAGGCCTTTCTAAAGTACCAATTCTTCATAGCCTCTTTGTA
>JALVIU010000399.1 GCA_027028665.1 Candidatus Atribacteria bacterium
CTAAAATAGCGATAAAAGCAGAATAATAATCAAGAGGAAGGATCTTTTTTCCTACTGTCATCATAACATTTTTACTATAAGTAACAGCACCCAAACCTATAGAAAGCCCTCCTAAAAGAGCCCCCATAAATGGAGTAAGCATTCCTGAGCTTACATAAATACCCGTAACATTTGCTACATTATTTGCACCAAGTGCATAAGCTCCATATCCCCCGACAAGATAAAAACCTACTAATATAAATTTATCAAATAGCACTTGATTTTTTACATATTTTCTAATTAATATCCTTATACCAAGATAAAGCACAAAAGATATAATAGCAGCACCTACAGGAGTAAGAACCCAAGCTGAGAATATCTTTGGAAGAGCAGAAAGATTTACGTTACGATTTACAATACCTATACCTATTATAGCTCCAACTATTGCCTGAGAAGTAGATACAGGTAGACCTAAGTATGTCATAAGAGTAACAGTGATAGCTGCAGAAAAAGAAGCAACAGTAGCAGTAATAGGTGTTTGAGTCGTTATTTTTCCTAATGTTTCAAAACCCTTATATCCTTCTGCAACTGCACCTATAAGTACTAATGTAGCAAGAATCGTAACAGCTGTTCGAAATTTTATGATATTGTTTGCTACAGCTGTACCAAAAACGTTAGCAGAGTCATTACTTCCTAACGACCAACCTAAAAATATACCACCCAACAACTTAAACATATTTTGATCCTCCTTTATATTCTTTGTTTTTCTTTCTGCTATTTTATTTAATCATATAATAATTTTATTAGTTAATGAAAAATGAAATTGTATAAGTTTTAATTTTCCTGCTACATAAAAGAATAATATAATTTTTTTCATTTGTCAAATTAATTATTTTGATTTTTATGATAAAATAGAATTATAAAGCAAGCGAAAAAGGGGGTGGATGATGGATCTCGAAAAGTTAAAAACTTTTTACGTAATAGCCCAAACAAAAAGTTTTACAAAAGCGGCGGAAGAACTTAATTTGACCCAGCCTGCAGTAAGTTCTCAGATAAGTTCCCTGGAGGGGAAATACGGTATAAAATTATTTGAAAGAATAGGAAGAAAGGTTTATCTTACAAAGGCAGGGGAGGTATTATTACCTTATGCAGAAAGAATTATTGCATTAGCTGAAGAGGCAAAACTTGCTATCACAAAAGTAAAGGATCCTACATTTGGAAAACTGAATTTTGGTGCAAGTATGATCTCGGGAATACATATAATTCCTGGTATATTGGAAGAGTTCAAAAGAAAGCATCCAAATATAGAAACTCATGTGCATATCACTTATGCCTATGAAATACTTAATATGATAGAAGAAAATAAAATAGATTTTGGAATTGTAGATGAAAGGGGAACGGAAAGAACAAAAATGATATTTGATATACAACCACTCGTAGAAGATAAACTCATTTTAGCGGTGCACCCTACACATAAATTAGCAAAGAAAAAGAGAATAAAGATCCGTGATCTGGAGAGGGAGAACCTCATTTTAACAGAAAAACGCTCATCAATTAGGGCATTTTTTGAGCTATCCCTTGCAAAAAAGGGGTATATACTTTCTCCATTTATGGAGTTTGGAAACGTAGAAGCAGTAAAAAAGATGGTAGAAAAAGGATTGGGTGTAGCAGTACTTTCTCGCTTATCCATAAGAGAAGAGGTAAAGCTTGGATTGCTTAAAGACGTGGGAATAGAAGATATAGATACCAGACGATTTGTACTTCTTATAAAAAGAAAGGAAAAAGAATTTTTCCCTGCCACAAAACTATTTATAGACTATTTGCAGAAAAAATGCAAAAAAATTGAACCTTGAGGTGAATGCATGAAGGTAGTAAAAGTAGATACAAAAAATAAATTAAAAGAATTTATAATATTTCCCTATAAACTTTATCAGAATAATCCTTATTGGGTCCCTCCTCTTATGATAGATGCGAAAAAGATGGCATATGGAGAGACTCCTCTTTTTAAGAAGGGACCTTACCAGCATATCCTTGTAAAAGATGAGAATAGGGCATTGGGAAGAATAACATTTGGCATAGATGAGGTATTTAATAAAGAGAAAGGGGTAAAAGAGGTATATTTTACACTTTTTGAAACTGTAAATGATGAAAAAGTGGTAAAGCTTTTATTCGAGGAGGTAGAAAAGTTTGCAACACAAATGGGTATGGCCTCTATAAAGGGGCCTATATCTCCAACAAATGGAGATGACTTTCGTGGACTTTTAATAGATAACTTTGCATCTCCTCCATCTCTTTTGGAATC
>JALVIU010000400.1 GCA_027028665.1 Candidatus Atribacteria bacterium
AAATAGTAGAACTGCACCTATTATATGTTCATATCCTACAAAGAAACCCTTTAGACTATTACCAAGTATATATCCTAAAATAGGCATAAGGGCTTGAAATATACCAAATGCAAGGGGTAATTTAATCAACCTATCTATATTAGACCTTCTCTTATGACAGCTATTTGCAATAGATACAACTGTGGCATCAATAGATAGACTTACTGCAATAATAATTGTGTATATATTCATAGCTCCTACATTATATCATAATTTTATAGATGATATAACTAACTATGCCTTAGGTGTCTATCTCCTTCGTAAGGGAGTATTCACCCTTCCAAGCTCTCTCCCTTCGCAAGGGGAACTAAGCTCACCCACTCCTAAATTCTTTCCCTTGCAAGGAAGAATTAAAGGGACTTGGAGGATAGGAGCGCTATTTTCTAATCAGTGAATAGTTCCCTTATACTTTTTTGCTTAAAAAGAAAAGATTTTTCCTTTAATTCACCTTATTTAATAGAAGTGAAGTAGAGAAAAAGGTAATTGCTAATAACTTTATAAGATAATTAAAATAATAAAAATTTATAATTTTGTTATTTTATTGATTTTTTCTTTTAATAGTGATAAACTAAATAAAAAAGAAGTTTTATAGAGGTGATAGGTATGATTTTGGTTACAGGGGCTACAGGGCATATAGGAAATGTATTGGTGAGAAGACTTGTTGAGTTAGGAGAAAAGGTTCGGGTGTTTGTTCCTCCTCATGAAAGTGTTGCCCCATTTGATGGACTAAATATAGAAATTGCAGTAGGTGATATTAGGAACCAGATTACAGTTATTAAAGCTTTAAAGAATGTAGATTATGTATTCCATCTTGCAGGAGTAATATCTATAAGTCCGGGGAAAGAAGATATTATGTATGAGATAAATGTAGGTGGTACGAAGAATATTGTAAATGCTTGCATTAAGAATAATGTAAAAAGATTAATATATACAAGCTCTATACATGCCTTCCCAGATTTACCTAAAGATGAGATAATAGATGAAAATGCAAAAATTGATCCAAATAAAGCAGTAGGGGAGTATGGAAAGACAAAGGCCCTTGCTACACTTGAGGTGATGGATGGTATAAAAAAGGGACTTGATGCTGTGATAGTATGTCCTACAGGGGTAATTGGCCCTTATGATTATAAGAAATCAGAAATTGGAGAACTCATACTGGAATACTCTAAGAAGAGGATTGGCGCATATGTTCAGGGGGCATATGATTTTGTAGATGTAAGGGATGTGGTAGAGGGGCATATACTTGCATGGAAAAAGGGAAGAAGAGGCGAGTTGTATATACTTTCAGGGGAAAAGATAACAGTAAAGGAATTATTTCATACTTTAGAGAGATATACGGGCATAAAATCCCCAAAACTACATATACCCCTACCTATTGCAAGATTTCTTTCTTATCTTGCAATAGTTTATTATAAGGTTACACACAAAAAAGCTATATTTACACCTTATGCATTAGATGTACTTGTGTCTAATTCGAATATAAGTTCTAGGAAGGCTCAGAAAGAGCTTGGATACAAACCACGTTCTATAAAGCAGAGTATAAAGGATGCTGTAAATTGGATACTTGGAAAAAACGGAAACGGAAAGGCTGTTCACGGATTATAGATAGATCGTTTTCCTGCTTGATTTATCAATCTTTTGCTTGACATAAAAGGCTTAATTTGATATGATAAATCCGATTAAATAAAAAATTAGCACCGAAAGGAGTAGTGAGTTATGTTTACCTGGTTAAGAAAAACTATGAAATATTGGCTTATATTTATCTTACTTGCCTTTGTTGTAACTATTTATTATGGTTATGGAAGTTACAAGAGAAATCAGGCAAAGAGGGCTTATGCAGCCATTGTTAATGGAAAGGCAATTACCTATGATGCATGGAATGACGCATTTAGAAATGCACTTTCTCGATATGATAGTAAAGTGATAAATAGCCTTGATGATAAGACTATTGCTATTATTAAAAAGAATATACTGGATCAGTTGATAGAAAATGAGCTCTTATATGAATATGCAAAGAAAAAAGTTAAGGTTTCATCTGCAGAGATAAATGCAGAATACCAAAAGATAAAAAAGAGTTTCCCTTCTGAAGATGCTTTTAAGAATTTTTTATACAGACAGAGACTTACTATAACAGATATTAAGAATTATATAAGGAGAGAGCTTGTTATCCAAAAGTTTATAGCCTCCTTAGAAGAAAAAGAGAAAGTAGATCCAAAAGAGGTAAAGGAATTTTATGATAAAGCGAAAGACCTTTTATTTACACAACCTGAAAGGGTTCATGTAATGCATATCTTAGTAAAGACAAAGGAAGAAGCAGATGAGATTGAAAAAGAGCTAAAAAATGGAGCTGATTTTGCAAAACTCGCAGAGGAAAAATCCATTGACCCGAGTGCAAAGAAGAATAAAGGCGATCTTGGATTTATATATAGGGGACAAACAGTGCCTGAATTTGAAAAACAGGCATTCTCTATGGAACCAGGAGATATTTCTCCTCCTATTAAGACTCAGTATGGATACCATATTATAAAGGTATTGGAGAAATCCCCTAAGACCGTAAAGAGTTTTGATGAGGTGAAGGACCAGATAGAGCTTGAATTAAAGAGAGAAAAGGCATTGAAAGAGCTTGACAAGATAAAGGCGGAGTTGAAGAAAAAGGCAAAAATAGAGATATATGCAGCAGAGTATAAACAGGCAGAGGCATACGAAAAGGAGGCAAAAAAGCCGGAACTTTCTACTACTTTAGGGCCTGCAGAAAAGGCAACAGCAATCAGTACACCATCTGTCAATCCAACTACTGCTCCTACTCAGACTCAAAGCCCAGCGGCCACCGAGGCACCGACAGCTACTAATACGCCAACTGTTACGGAGGCTCCAACAGCAACTAATACACCAACAGAAACATCAACACCTACAGAAGTAGCTACGGCAACCAATGCCCCTGCAAAAGCTCCAACTGTAGCTCCAACTGTAGCGCCAACCGAGGCTCCAACAGTTACCAGTACGCCAACTGCTACAGAGGCACCAACTGAGACACCAACGACCACACAAGCTCCAGCGGCTCAAGAAACACCTACAGCTACTAATACCCCAATGCCTACAGAAACACCGACACAAGCTCCAACAGCTACGGAGGCACCAACTGTAGCACCAACCGAGGCTCCAACTGCTACAGAGGCTCCAACTGAGACGCCGACCGAAGTCCCAACAAAGGTGCCTACAGAAACACCTACTCAGACACCATAGATTGCAAATATAGAAAAGTCCCACACATATGTGTGGGACTTTTTTGTTTATATATCCCTATGGTATAATGGAGAAAAACCTTTGAAGGAGGGAGATTATGGAACTAAAGCTTGTAGAAATTGAAAAACCTGAAGAGATTAATTTTATCCTTGGGCATTCTCATTTTATAAAAACCGTAGAGGACTTGTACGAGGCCATAGTAGGAAGTATGCCTGGTATAAAGTTTGGACTCGCCTTTTGTGAGGCATCTGATCCTTATCTTATAAGATATGCAGGCACAGATGATGAGATGATTCAACTTGCTATAAAGAATGCACAAAAGATAGGGGCTGGACATTCATTCATAGTTTTTTTGAAAAATGCCTTCCCAATCAATGTATTAAATGCTATAAAAAATGTTCAAGAAGTATGCCGTATATTTACTGCAACGGCAAATCCCACAGAGGTAATCGTTGCAGAGACAGAGAAGGGCAGAGGTATACTTGGAGTTATAGATGGTGGATCCCCCAAGGGGATAGAAGGGGATGATGATGTGAAACACAGAAAAGAGCTCTTACGTACCTTTGGCTATAAGCTTTAAAATTTCTTAATATCTGGTTGGAAGCCAACAGCATCTAAAAACTTATTATAATCATCAAAGTTAAAGTCGTACACTTTTTTATTCATAAGGGCAAGTGCTATAGCCTCTATTACATTTGTGCCAAAGCTTCTTCCATTTATACGGGGAGTAGTAGTAATAAGATAGCTTACTCCCCGTTGTTTTACTTCCTCTACATTTTCAGTGGTTGTGGTATTTGTAATTAATATCTTACCTGATAGGTCTTTGGGCATGTATCTTCTGATAAATAGAAAATCCCCTGCAATTATATCTGCTTTTTTAAATAGCCATTTATACTTCGGAACATTTTCTTCTTCCTTTTTTCCTGTGGGATACAAAAGATCCATAGGGAGGGCAGTTATTATGGGGAGCATGGGATATGAAAGTATATCTATAGTTTTTAATGAATGAAATACTATGGGAAGACCCAGACCAAAGACAAGGTCGCCTATGAGAAGCTTTGCCCCTACCTGGGCAAGTGCCTCTGTCATTCCATATCTATCCACAGATGTAGGAATAAGGGCAGTTTTATCCTTTAGAGGTATAACATCTTTATTTATATAATGAATCACTCTTCTTTCCAGTGTTTCCCTCATACCTGCTCCATCGGCAATAGGTGTCTTGGTAACCCCTTTTACCATCTTTTTCATATCTCTAAACCAATAAACCCTACCCTTTATGTAGAAAAACAGGCTTGCACCTCCTAAACCAAATGCATTTACCTTTCCATCATTTTCTAAGAATATCTGGCGGGCCTTTTCTTTGTCTCCATCTGTGCCTATTCTTTTTACATTTACCTTTTCGCCGAGAAGCTCTATATCAAATTCATAATCTCTTTTAGATGTGCCAAGACTTACACTTATTACTCTTTTCATCTTTTACTCCTTACGCCTTTTGTATATTTTCTATAATATTTTTAAGCAGTTCAGGATCCACGTATTTACTCTCTTTTATGGGAGATTCTCCCAGTGAAATACCTATTACTTCCCTTTTAAATATATCCTCTACTAGTCTGACCCTTTTATCTGATCCCAAAAATATAATAGCATCAAAACTTGCAAGGGATGCAATAAGATCCACTATTTCATTAAAAAGACGTGCCCCACTTTTTTTCAATATAAATACCTCTCTCTCCCTCTGTGTAAGAAGCAATGTAAAGTCGACCCCTTTTTCTTTTGCTATCCTTTCAAGTTCTTCTTTATTTTTTACAGGAAACCCTATAACAGCTATTCTTTTGCCCTTTCTTATCTCTCCAAGCTTTTCGAGCCTTGATATAAATGAGCGTTCTATGTCAAGCTCTTTGGAGATCTCTTCTTGAGTTAATCCCTTTACCCTCATTTGTAAAATTTTGTCAATGGCATTTAATATTTTGTTTCTACTTATTAATTTTTTCCCTATTCTTAAAAAGTCCATTTAGACCCTCAAAATATGTTATCATTTTGTGCACAATTTATTTTAACCCTATAATACTTTTATGTCAAGGGAAAATACTATATGAGCAATGTTAATTTAACTTCCAATTAAGAAAACAATCAAGATAAGATAAAGACCTAAAAAGGGAAAATAGAGAGGTTTGGGAGATAACCTCCAATTGCCGTTTCAGCTCGTATGCTTATTTGATTCCCAATATTTCCCCTCTCTGATAGGTAGAAGACTTACCCCCCAGATTCCCCCTTTCTCATTAGGGAAAGGGTTTGCTCCCACATATCTTCCTTCCCTGGTAGAGAAGGGATTAAGGGGAAGGTGATGGTTCCCCACACTCCAGCCCTTCCTTTCCCTTGGTATATTTTCTTGTAAGCTCTATTTTTCCATAAAGAGGTCCTCTCCTTTTTATCAGGTTCAACTGAAAATCAACCCTACAAAGCCAAGCCCCCACTATAATATTTACCAGAAAGAGAAAGTATGATAAAATAAAAACACAAAACATAAGGAGAGAAACTATGAATATAAGAAATGCAAAGGAGATTTTAGAGGAGCTGAGGAGGATATCCCAGATTATCGTGGATTTAGGGTATTCTGCTATACTTCAGAATGATAAAGACCTTGCCATAGAGGCAAACAGGTTAAAGAGGAAGATCAATGACCTATCGTATGAGATAAGACTTTCTATTATATATGCATCAAAGGGTGCATGGACTACCAGAGAAGAGATAGAACAGCTTGCATCAGTCCTTCAGGTAGGGGTTGCAGCCAAAGAGATAAGTGATGGGGTGGAAGACCTCATAGCTATTGTAATAAGGGGTAAAGGTGTACACCCTATATTGAGGAGTGTTTTTGGTAGGGAGTACAAGATGCAGCTTATACAGATACCAGAAGATGCAAAAAAAATTTCATTTAGAACTTTAGATATCCCAGAGGATATAACTATAGATTATATAAGAAGGGGGGATGAGATAGAGTTTGGACCTATTGAAGCTATATCTGAAATGGCAGCAGGGGATACCATTTTGTTAAGTGGCCCTCCAGAAAAGGTGGAGATATTCACAGGAGAGATGTACAAACTTCTAAATGAAAAAAGATAAAAGCATTATACATACAATCCTCTATCAGGTATTCCCTATCCTTCTTTTTACATCTATTGGAGAGGGATTTACAGGTATATTGCTAAATGGTATGGAGAAAGAACTTGTCCTTCTTCCAGGTCTTTTGATCCTTGTCCCTGCTATAACTGACATGAGGGGAAATATTGGCACTGCCTTTGGCTCTCGCCTAAGCACCATGCTCCATATAGGACTTATAAAGCCTGTGTTTCGACTAAAGGATCTGGTTTTGGAAAATATATATGCATCCTTTTCTCTAAGCCTTGGTATGGCTATATTTTTAGGTTTTTTGGCACATATATTCTCTCTTATCTTAGGTATAAAATCTATAGGCCCCATAAGGCTTAT
>JALVIU010000401.1 GCA_027028665.1 Candidatus Atribacteria bacterium
TTTCTTCTATCATAGATTACCTCCTTTCGCTACAGTGTACAAAAAAATCAAGTCTTAGTCAAGTTTTAAAATCGACAGTGTCAACTTGACCTACGATTGAAATATATCTTACTACACTCTTCTATTAAAGATAAAAGGGAGAAAGGTATAAGGAAAACTCCAACCTCACCCACCCTCCCCCTTGAGAAAGAAAGGGCTAACCACTTCCCAATATTTCCTCTCCTGGGTAGAGGGATCTCTCCAACATATCCCCTCTCTATCAGGGAGAGGATTAAGGGGGAGGAGGTATATTCTATTTTCATGTAAGGAGCTTGTCTTTTTTGTCATTGAAATTAGCCTACGGTAATTTTACAATACCAACAAGAAGATTGAGGAGTTTGAAAAAAAATGAGACAATAATGTATTTGAAAAATTTTATTATCTATGATATAATAATTTAAATCTGTAAAAAAGGAGGGATAAGAATGAAACGTAGTTTTAAGATTTTGCTTGTTTTAAGCATTTTGGTACTTTTTGTATCTACCTGGGCATTTGCAGGTATTGTAAAAAGTGACGTAGCAGCCCAATGGGCAAAAAATGAGGGTGCGGGAAAGACAAGCTTCACTTTTATTGTATTTGGTGACAATAGACCTACATCTCCTGCAAGACCTATGCCTGAGGTTGTAAAGGTAATGATGAGGGAGATCGGTTATATCCATCCAGATTTTGTAATAAACACAGGTGATATGATAATAGGTTACACCGATACAGTAGAACAGGCAAGAGAGGAACTTTTAGGTTTTATAGATGAATACTATAAATATGCAGAAGATGTACCTATGCTCGTTGTAGCAGGAAACCACGAAATAAGGCCTGGAGATATAGTAGATGCATATAGACCTTTGTTTGGTAAAAAGCTTTATTACGATTTTACCTATGGAAATTCCCATTTCATAATGGTAAATACCAATTTCCCAGGAAAATGGCTTGAGAAAGGGCAAAAGTATGGATTTTACAATATAAATGATGGCGAACACAAACTTGCTATGGCAGATTGGTTTAAAGAAGTCTTAAAGGTAAAGGCAGACCATACTTTTGTTGTACAGCATGTACCGTTATTTTCGGCCCTTAGTCCAAACTTCGGAAAACACCCAAAATCCTTTAAAACAAAAGAGAATAGAGATGAAGAGCTCAATCTTATAATGGGGGCAGATGTAGATGCTGTCTTCTCTGGACATGAACATATTGTATACGTGGAAAAACATGGTGAGACCTTCTTCTTCACCCTTGGTGGTGGTGGTGCACCTCTATATGGAACCACTACAGGTGGTTACAATATAAATACAGGAGAAGGTCCAGATTATGCAAAACTTACATATGATCCTGCATATGAAAATGGCGGAAGAGCAAAAGGATATCACTACGATCTTCATCTTCCTGCAGGTGCACTCAGTATATTCTCTTACATGTTAGTTACGGTGAATGGAGATAAGGTTTCTTATGAGTTACTCATCCCTCACAATATGGAAGTAACCTATGTAAAGGGAAACGACGGCATAGCTAATGAAGCTGTAGCTACTGTTGCAAATAGAACACCATTTGAGAGGACTTACAAAGGAATCAAATTCCTCATGCCATATTCTGAGTCAGGGTATGAGGTATATGGGACACAAATTGATTGGGCTAGGAAGGAAAGTCAGGTATCAGAAGATAAAGCACCGAAAATCCTTGAGGTAAAGAAGATAAACGATTATCAGGCTGTAGTAAGAGTGGCAGTAACTGTACCTGGTGCATTTTCCATAGATGTACATGTAAAGGCAAAATAAAAAAATAAGGGGGCTTTTGCCCCCTTATTTTAACTAAGTGGCACCTCTTTATTATCTGGACCAAAGTGTTTTAACATTACAAGCTCTTCTCTTTTACTTTCGTTTTCTATCCATACACCTTCTTTTGCTCGATCATATGTAACAAAGAGTTCATCCTCTGTCATCTCTCCAAATCTTATAAGGGTAGGAGATGAAATGGAGAGATTTCCAAATTTACCATGTCCTTGAATAACTATAAGACCATATGCAGCTGGCTCTTTTATAAACACTTTCCTTTTTGGTAAAATTGTTAGTTCTTTTGCTGAGAAGTATGGAGAACCATATGCAATCCAGTACTCTCTATATCCTTCCTCTTCCATCTCCTTCTCTGGCTTTACAGGCTTTGGTTTTCTGTGGTAATGTTTTTTAAATTCTGGATCGAGGTTTATCTCCCAATCCAGCATATTTACTATATAATCAAGATCCTC
>JALVIU010000402.1 GCA_027028665.1 Candidatus Atribacteria bacterium
AGTGAAAGTTAAATGAGAGGGATAGATTGTAGGTGGTTTGAGGAAAAGAGAAAGGGGATGTCCCCTTTCTCTTTATGTAGACCTAATCTCCTGTCTCATGAAGATAGTGTATGTTATTGCAAAACATACTATAGTGAGTGCTATGAGGCCTATAAACTGGGGCCATACTACCATAAGACTCTGGTTTAGCGGCAAGGGTTTTGGTATGAGATTCTGTAGATTTTTTTCATATGCATAACCAAATACCCTTACAGATGGATTGAGTACTGCGATAGAGATTTCTTCAAAGAGTACAGCAGGAGAAAGCCTCATAACCATTGTTTTTATTTCCGCATTTTTTGCTATCATCTCTTGAGTTGCTCCCTGTCCTAATGGTGCAAGTTGATCTGCCACTACCCCTGCTATCATGTAAATAAAGAACGTAATAAATATCCATATGAGTATGGATATTAGAGCCGAATTGGAAGATCTCTTTGTAGATGTGGAAAATAATATCCCAAGACTTAACCAGAATCCTATATATATTACACTTGCTATAAAGAAGACTCCAATTCTTGCGATCTCTTTTGCATTGGGTATAATTCCCAGTGTATACATACTGAGCCCTGCCATGATCACTATGATACTTGCAAGAGTTATAGCTACTGTTGCTATACCTGCCCAGAATTTGCCATTTATTATAGCATCACGGTAGATAGGTTGTGAGATAATTAAACTGATAGTGCCCCTTGAACGTTCTCCACTTATGGCATCAAATCCCAGGATAATGCCGATAAGTGGCCCAAAGAAACTTATAAAGAATATGAGGGATGGCAATGTCCCTCCAGATGAGGAGAAAAGATTTAAAAATAGATAATCTGGAAGGGCATTGTCAGTATCTATATTTTGACTTGCTATATATCCTACAGATATACTTGTTAGTACAATTATAAGAAATAGTATCATGAACTTTTTACTTCCGAAATAGTCTGTAAGTTCTTTCCAGAATATTACACCTAATTTACTCATTTTCATCACCCTTCCTGGAAGTATTTTAGGTAAATCTCCTCTAAGGAATACCCTTCTTTCTTTATTTCTAAAGGCAAGAGTCCCGTATTTATGATATTTCTTACCACAGGTTCTCTTACATCCTTTTCCTCTATTATTCTGAGTCTTGGACCATCTACCTTGATCTCTCTTATACCCTCGATCTTCTTAAGATCTTCTACTATTTCAGGTTTTTCCTTATTTAATACCACCTCTAATACATCCTCTGTATCTTTGAAGATCTGTTTTCCTACCTCTTCTATAGTGCCCTCTGCCTGGAGCTTTCCTTTGTAAAGGATTCCTACCCTATCACATATCCTCTGTACCTGGTACAAAAGATGTGAAGAAAGCAGAATAGTAATATGCTGTTCCCTGCTCATCTTTTTAATAAGGGCAAGGAGTTCCTCTACTCCCTCTGGGTCTATTCCTGTGGTAGGCTCGTCTAATATTGCCAGTTTTGGTGATTTTACAAGTACAGCAGCCATACCGAGACGCTGTTTCATTCCCTTGGAATATGTGCCTACCTCTCTTCCTTTCACATCAGAGAGTCCTACTATCCCAAGTACTTCTTCTATCTTTTTTTCTGCTTCCTTATCTGGTATACTATTTAACCTGGTAAGATATAGCAGATTTTCAAAGGCTGTTAAATCCTCGTAAAATCCCACATTTTCTGGAAGATAACTTGTTACCCTCTTTACCTTTAATGGTTCTGTGGTTGAATTGTAGCCATATACCTTTATTTTACCCGATGTAGGCTCTGTAAGCCCCAACATCATTAGTATGGTAGTGGTCTTACCTGCACCATTTGGACCCAGAAGGCCGTAGATCTCTCCTTCTTTTATATGGAGATTCAGGTTATCTACTGCCTTTACATCTTGATATACCTTTGTAAGATTTTCAGCCTCCACTACCCATTCCATAATCATCGCCTCACTTTATCTTCTTTTTAGTTTTGCAAATATCCCTATAAGTATTAATAGTACTATTACTATTATAGCTATACCAATCCAGCCCCATGTGGTAGATGTATTTACAGTTACTCTTAGATCTATACTCTTTGTATCCTGTTTGCCTGCAGCAGTGAGGGTAAGCATATAATCACCAGGAATGGTTCTTTCAGGTGCCTTTATGGTAACCTTTACCTTTTCAGGTTTCTGGATCTTTGCAATAGGCTGAATAGCATTTATTTTGTCGGGTTCAAGTTTTACGTCCCATCCTTCTGGTTTAGATGCATAGATGGTTA
>JALVIU010000403.1 GCA_027028665.1 Candidatus Atribacteria bacterium
AGGTGAAATTAACAAAGTTAAAAGGTGAACGAGAAAAGCTTTTGGAATTTCTTTCTGATAAAAAGAGACGACAGGATAGAAATAAAGAGATCCTTTCTGATTTTAAAAGGTATATTTTTGAAAAGACAGGGATAGATATATCGGGATTTACATTAGAAAAGGTGGAAGAACTTTTTGCAAAAGAAAAAAGACAGCTTGAAAATGATATAAAAAACCTAAGGCACCTACAGGAAAGTATAGCTACATCTAAAGAGAAAATCTTGATCCTTAAAAGGGATTTAGAGGAGAAGAGGAAGGAATTGTCCTCTATAAATGAAGAACTCACCTCTGAAGAGGAACTATTTTTAAAAGAATTGAAGAAGAAAGGGTATGAGACATTTGAAGAGGTAAGGGCATTTTCCCTTAAAGAAGAAGAGATAGATAGGCTTGAAAAAGAAAGGGAACAATACAATAGCCGCCTTGTTGTATTGATAGAAAAACAGAGAGATCTATCTCTTTTTTTAAAGAATGAAAAAGATATTGAGAAGAGACTTATAGAGGCAGAGGAGGGTATAAAGTTTTTAAAGGAAGAGATAAAAGAGATCAACATCTCGATAATTACCCTAAAGGAAAATTTAAAAAAAATGAGAGAAGGTATAGAGAAAAAGAAGAAGATAGAGAAAGAAATGAGTATACTTGATAAAAGATTGGGGATTTACCACACGATCCTCCAGGACCTCCAGAGTGATAGGCTTCCAGATTATGTACTGGCAACTGTAATGGATACACTTACAGAGAGGGCAAGTGAGAGTCTTAACCTTCTTTCTGATGGGAGATATACCCTTCAGCTTGATGAAAACGATGATATTGTGGTGGTAGATGTTTGGAATGGGGGAGAGGTAAGGCCTGTGGGTACCCTCTCAGGAGGGGAGGTTTTTGCCGCATCCCTGGTGCTTGCTATATCTTTAAGAGATCTGGTTCAGGGCAAAGGAATACTTGATACATTTTTTATTGATGAAGGATTTGGTGCACTGGATAAGGAAACAAGAGAAAAGGTAGTAGATGTACTTGGGTCTCTAAGTGAAACAGGTAAACTTGTGGGGATTATTACCCATGTAGAGGAGCTTGCCATGAATTTCCCTATAGGCTTTAGGATTCATAAATCTCCTCAGGGTTCAGAAATAGAGGTGATAAACCCTGTAAGGTAATATTTGTAGAGTACATTTTTAATTTTAAACTTTTTATAAATTTTTTATCTTAACTGAAAATTAGGACGATTATTGTATAGATAGTATGAAGAATCTACTGCTGGTAGTGGTTGAAAAAATAAAAAAGTATGGTATAATAAAAAATGAAAGGGGGAATGCCACATGAATGGAGTGGGAAATGTTACCCTCAATGCCAGATCTATCGAGATGATGAATAATTTATTGAAAAACGTAACAGATAAGAACATGGATTTTATGAATAAGATGGTGAAATATGACACAGAGCAAAAGGTCCAGGCTGTTCAAAATTCTTTAAAGGAGTTTGGCATAGGTACTATTTTAGATATGTATGGTTAGGTAGATTTGGTATTTAAACAATTGAATATCTTTTGAGGTGTAAGGGAAATCGGTGAAAATCCGATGCGGCCCCGCCACTGTAACCTGAGTTGAAGCTCTTCAAAACCACTGGGGAAACCTGGGAAGGGAAGAGTGGATCAGGAAGCCAGGAGACCTACCTCAAGAGGGATGTATTACTTCCTTCGCGGGTTTAAGGAAGTAAAAAAGGAGCCTGCGAGGCTCCTTTTTTTGCTTTAATATAAAAAAATAGGAGGTTTATATGAAGAAATTCAGGTTAGGTTCTTTAATTTTAATTTTATTTTTACTCACTTTTTCTTCTTTTGCCTTTTCTTATCCTATAACAGTTACAGATTCTACAGGTACATCAATTACATTTGACAAAGAGCCCCAGAGAATAGTCTCCTGTGCCCCTTCAAATACAGAGATAATATTTGCTCTGGGCAAAGGAGATAAGCTGGTAGGTGTAACAAATTATGCAGATTATCCAGAAGAGGCGAAAAAAATAGAGAAGATAGGAAAAATGACACCTCTTAATGCGGAAAAAATTCTTTCATTGAAACCAGATATTGTATTCTGTTACGGAGGTTTCCAGCTTAAAGAAGCTTTAAAGCTTAGAGAGCTGGGATTAAAGGTTGTTATTTTTGAGCCAAAAACCGTAGAAGAAACCTTAAAAACTATATCGATAATGGGTGATATACTGAATGCAAGAGCCAGAGCAGAAGAGATATTAAGTGATTTCAAAAGGAGGCTTGATGTTATATCTTCAAAAGTAAAAAGTATTCCTATTGATAAGAGGCCAAAGGTATTTATAGGTAGTATGTATGAACCCATATATTCTCCAGGTAAAGGCACCTTTTTGGATGAACTTATAAAAATTGCAGGGGGAAGAAATATAGTAACTACTACAGGGTGGTCTAAAATAAGTCCTGAATTTGTAGTAAAAGCAAACCCCGATGTAGTAATTATACCTATAGGGGTTATGAGTATGACAAATTTGGACGAAGCAAAGAAAAAACTTTCTCAAAAAGAGGTGTACAAAAATTTAAAAGCCACAAAAGAAGGAAGGATCTATTTTATAGATGAAAATCTTGTTTTTAGACCCGGGCCAAGACTTATAGAAGGGATAGAGAAATTATATTATTTTTTCTATGAAAAATAGTATATTCAATAAAATAATCTTAATAACTCTTATATTAATTTTTTTTACTTTATTTTCTGTGACAATAGGAAGTGTTAAAATTCCACTTAAAGATGTTATATCTATATTGAGCGGCAAGAGTGTAGATGATAGTTTAAAGGTCATAGTTCTCAGGCTTAGAATGCCGAGGATTGTAATGGCTATAATTGCTGGAGGGACACTTTCTGTAATAGGTGCCTCCCTCCAGGCTCTTTTTAGGAACCCTCTTGCAGACCCGTATATAATAGGGATCTCCTCAGGCGCTGCACTTGGTGCTACTTCTACTTTTTTTCTTGAAAGAATAACAGGAAAATTTTTTGTTTTTTATTTGCCTTTTTTTTCTTTTTTTGGCGCACTTCTTACAATGTTTTTAGTTTATAGGATTTCTCTTGTTGGGGTAAAGGTAATAATAGAAAATTTGCTTCTTTCAGGTATTATAGTAGGTTTTATAGCAAGTGCTCTTATCACTCTTATTATAGCTTTTGCGGGGAGAGAAGTGCATGATATTTTATTCTGGCTTATGGGAGATTTATCACATACTACGTGGCAGCAAATTTTTATTATAATTGGGCCTATAGTCTTTGGAGTAACTTATATATTAAGACTTTCTCAGGATTTAAATGCCATGTCTTTAGGAGAAGAGGTAGCTTATAATCTTGGAATAAATCCAGAAAGACTTAAAAGGTCCGTGTTTTTTATATCTTCCTTTCTTATAGGTGCTATTGTTTCATTCTCGGGCATAATAGGATTTGTAGGGCTTATAATTCCTCATATTATAAGACTTATGGTAGGATCTGATCATAAGGTAGTTTTGCCTGCATCTATACTCATGGGAAGCACTTTTTTGCTTTTATGCGATGATATTGCAAGAACAGTAATTGCACCGAGAGAACTTCCGATAGGAGTAATTACTTCTCTTATAGGTGCTCCAGTATTTATATATTTATTGAAGAGAGTTGGATACAATGAATAAAATAATAAAAGTAAAAAATGTAACATTTTTTTATAATAGTGGATTTTCTATACAAAAGGTAACTTTCTCTGTTAGTAAAGGAGAATTTTTAGGTATAATAGGTCCTAATGGTTCTGGAAAAACCACTTTATTAAAACTTATTACAGGATTTTTACCTCAAAAAAAAGGAGATATTTTTTTAAAAAATAAGAAATTAAGTAAGTGGAGCTTTCAGGAGAGGGCTAAAATCATAACTGTTGTTCCTCAGGATATCTATACTTTTTTTAATTTTAGAGTTAGGGAAATTGTTTCTCTTGGCAGGTTACCCTATAGAAGTGAAAAAAACCCAGTAAAAGATGAAAAAATTATTAGAGAAGCTATGGAAAAGACAGATGTGTTAAGATTTGAAAATAGAAGATTTTTTTCATTAAGTGGAGGAGAAAGACAGAGAGTTCTAATAGCAAAATCTTTTGCTCAAGAGACAGAGATACTTCTCCTTGATGAATTCACAAGTCATCTTGATATATATCACCAAAAGGGAATTATAGATATTCTTGAGAAAGAAAGAAAGAGAAAAGAGCTTACAATAATTGCTACTTTTCACGATATAAATCTTGCAAGCATTCTCTCTGATAATCTAATTATATTTAAAAATGGTCATATATTATCAAGTGGACACCCCAAGGATATTATTAATAATTCCAATATTAAAGAAGCTTATTTTATAGATCCTGTGATAAGTTTTCATCCAAAATATGGTGTACCTCAGATTTTTTATCCGTAATTTTATTTTACTACTCTAAATTTTTCTATAAACTTCTTTCTCCTTGCCTCATAATCTATAAGTCTTCTTTCATATTCTTCATGCATTAGATGAGATGAAATAAGAAAATCCGCTGTTGCTCTATTGCATGCAAAGGGTATATTCCAGACTGTAGCTAACCTTATAAGTGCTTTTACGTCAGGATCGTGAGGCATAGGCTCTAAGGGATCGCAGAAAAAAATAAGAAAATCTATTTTCCCTTCCGCAATCATTGCGCCTACTTGTTGGTCTCCTCCAAGAGGTCCACTTTTTAATCTTGTTATATTGAGACCTAACTCTTTGGATAATAATTGTCCAGTTGTTCCTGTTGCATACAAGTTATGCATAGAAAGTGTTCCTTTATTAAATCTTGCCCACTCAAGTAGATCTTCTTTTCTATTATCATGTGCAATTAATGCTATATTCTTTACCCTTTTCATTTTAATAATTCTATGTGAATCCATTTTTACTACCTCCCTTTAAAGATTATTTTTATAGGATAGTTTGAAGTCTCCTATTAGACCTTTTTCTCCATTATTTTTTTGATATGTAGAGACTGAAGTAAGGAGAGAGCTTTTGTATGTGAGCTTAAGTTTTAGATAATTGAGGTTTATAGAGCTTATCCCAGCTTTATATAAGGGGGTAAGTTCTCCCTTTTCTGAGATCCCGTTTCTATTTAGATCTCTGAAGAGGAGAAGTCTTTTAAACATAGGATCTTTAAGGTTTAGTATTCCATTTTTATCCCAATCTAATTTGGCAAGCTCCAAAAATCCATTAAAGGCCCCATTTTGGTCCCCAAAGAGTTCTTTTCCATTGTCTATTTTACCATTTAGATTTCGATCAAGTGCCAGGAATGCATCATCACCTGTAATCCAGCTTGTAAGTTCCTTTTTGCCATCCCCATTTATGTCAAACATTACGCCATCTTTTGTATTGACAAGATCAAATCCATCTCCATCCAGATCTATGATAAGTGGATCTGCTTGTTGTTGCATGTGTGTTACCTTTATATCTATTGCCATCTTGAGTTTTATACTTTTCATAGTTTTAGAGATTGACATATTTTCTTTGGATTTATTTATTATCCTTTCCTTCTGTACAATTTCTAACTTAAGGCCAATCTTTATGTGGGTCCTTTCTGCTATGGCCTGTAGGTCTCTCTGGTTTGCAGACTGAATTTTATTTGCGATTCTTTTTATCTGGTTTTCGATGTGTGACATTGCATTTTTGTGCATATTTTTGAGTTTTAAGGCGTGATCCATCTTCTTTGCAAGTTTCTCTGCGGCTTCTGGATTGTTCTCTTCCAAAAATTCCATAAGTATAAGATATTTTTTGGCAACTTCTGGATCGTCTTTGTAAAGTTCATTAATTTGATCTGCTACCTTTTTTGCAAGCTCCGGATCTGAGGATGTCCATTTTAGTGTTTTTAGAGAATTGTATCTTGTATCTCTTATTTGGGTGCGCGAAAGACTTAGCATGGAGTAATCAATACTTAGATTTAAATTATATTTACTCAGCTTTTTGTAGCTTGTTTGATCCCTCTTTTGAATAAGCTCTTTTCGAACATTTAAACTCTCAGAGGCAGATAGGTGAAAAGAGGAAAAATTTAAACTCTCTCGTGCAATCTCCATTTTTATCCCTCCTTGGAAATAATTTTACTACCATCCATGGTAGTACTACTAATATATCGGTTTTTTTCTTTATAATTTTATTGGAAAAATTTATTTGGTAGCTATACGTGGTAGAATTAGGAGAAATAGTATAATTCCTATTCCTATAATATTAAGATATAATATTTTTATGAGAAGTAAGATACCTGCAATGATAAGAAGAATCCTTTGAAGAGGTGTAAGTAATGAGGTGAAGTATCCCATTCCTGCTGCACTTATAACAGTTATAGCAAGCAATGAGCGAATAAGTCCATACACTGTAGCAAGTGGATGAGAAAGAAGTAAAAGGGAATTATCATATACAAAGAGATATGGAATGATAAACGCAGAAAACCCTAAGAGAAGAGCAAATTTTGCCGTTTTTACCCAGTTTGCATCTGCAATGCCTGCTGCTATGTAGACAGCTCCACATACAGGGGGAGTAATGGCGGAAATAATGGCAAAGTAAAATACGAATAGATGTGCAGCAATAGGATGTATGCCAAGTTTTATAAGTGCAGGTCCGCCAATGACTACAGCTACAAGATAAGCTGCAGTTGTAGGTACTTCCATTCCAAGGATAAGAGAAGTAATCATGGTAAGTAGG
>JALVIU010000404.1 GCA_027028665.1 Candidatus Atribacteria bacterium
GTAAGGATTCTATGGAACGTCCTCTTGACTATATGAGAAAAACGGCAGAGAAAAAAGCCAAGGTAATAAAAGGAAAAGATGTAACGCCTCAGATAGTGGAAAAGGAAGAACCAGATGTAATAATAGTGGCCACAGGTGCTGAACCTAATGTCCCACCCATCCCTGGACTTTCTGATTATCCTCATCAAACAGGACATGATTACTTCCGTACTGGCAGTGTAAAGGGAGATAGGATCATGATCTTAGGTGGTGGCATGATAGGAATGGAGGCAGCAGAGCAGCTTATAGAAAAGGGCAAAGAAGTCATGGTTGTAGAGATGCTTCCAGATGTGGCAAGGGATATGGAGCCTATTACAAAGAAGATTCTCTTTAATAAAATTGAAGGAAAGGTCAAGATATTGGTTAATACAAAGGTAAAAGAGTTTACAAAAAATGGCGTAATAGCTATTCAAGATGATAAAGAGGTAAATCTTGGAAACTTTGATGATGTAATTCTTACAGTGGGTACACATCCAGTAAATAACTTATATGATCAGGTAAAGGATCTGGCAAAAGAGGTCTATATAATAGGGGATGCCGAAAAACCAGGGCAGATCTATCATGCAACCCATAAGGCTTTAGAAATCGCAAAGAATATATAAAGAGGGGCGGTGCCCCTCTTTATTAACTCCCTCTACTTTTTAATCAAATCCACTCTTTTAGTGCTAAAATTTATCTTCATTTACTTCTTATTGACAAATCTGATAAGTATGTTATAATAGTTGTAAACATGTACATACAAGTATTTAATTTAATTTATCCATCCTATATTGTACCCCGACAATCACCAAAAATTCTTTAAGTACAAAAGAAAAGGGGGTAAAAAGTATGAAAAAAATTAGTTTATTAGTTTTATTTTCCTTCCTACTTGGTTTATTTCTTATCACTCCTCTTTATGCATCTACACTAAGGGTAGGAATTGAGCAAGAGGCAGTAGGGCTTGATCCAAATATTGTTACTGCATTTGCATCCTTTAGGAGGATTGAGCTACTCTACAATAGGTTGGTTACATATGATGCATCTATGAAAGTGATTCCAGATCTTGCAGAGTCCTGGGATACTCCTAACAATACTACCTATATCTTTCACTTGAGGAAAGGGATAAAATTTCATGATGGAAAAGAGCTTACAGCTCAGGATGTAAAGTTTACATTTGACAGGATTCTTAATCCAAAAACAGGTTCTCCTGCAAGGGCCTATCTTAAGAATGTGAAGACCATTGAAGTACTTGACCCATATACAATAAAGATTACACTTGATCAGCCTGTGGCATCCTTTTTGGTAGGACTTGCATCTGGCAATTGTTCTATTGTCCCAAAACATACTGTGGAAGAACTGGGCAACCTCCAGAGAAAGGAAAATGGTACAGGTCCATATAAGCTTTCCAAATGGGTACCTGATAACTATATGGAGTTTACCAAAAACGAGGCATACTTTGAAAAAGGGAAACCTTATATAGACAAGGTAGTATATAAGGTAATACCTGACCAGATGTCGATGTATACAGCACTTAAAGGAAAAAGCCTTGACCTTGCCATTATAAGAAGTGGAAGTGTATTAAAGCTTGCGGAGAAAGACAAAGATATAGTAGTGGTAAAGGTACCTGGCATAAATGTACACACATTTGGATACAACCTAAAGAGGAAACCTTTTGATAATCTTTATGTAAGACAGGCTATAGCAAGTGCAATAGATAGAGAGGAGATAGTAAAGACAGCGGCATTTGGATTTGGCAAACCTACAGGACCTATACCTATTGCTGCATCCTATTGGGCAATACCTCCTGAGGAGCTCCCATTTGGTAAACCAGATCTAAAAAAGGCAAAGGAACTGCTTAAGAAAGCAGGATATGAGAATGGCTTAAGCTTTAAGATCCTTGCTGCAAATAAATACAAACTTGCAGATATTGCACAGGTTATCCAGGCACAGCTTAAAAGAGTAGGCATTAACACCCAGATAGAGATAGTAGAATGGGGTATGTATGTAAACAGATGGAAAAAGAGAGACTATGATGCGATAGTAGAGCTAAGAGGTGGATCACCTGATCCTGATAGATTCCTATACAGAATGGTCTATACTAATGGACCTGTAAATAACTTCTTCTTCTCTGACAAAGAGATAGACAAGCTCTTAGATGAAGGTCGTGTACTTACAGACCCAAAGGAGAGGAAAAAAATCTACGATAAAGTCCAGTATCTCCTGGCAGAGCGTGCACCTATCGTATTTTTGTATTCACCAACTGTAAGTGTTGCTCACAGAAAGGGTCTTGAAGGATTTAAACTAATACCCAATGAAAGTCTTTTATATATAAAAGATACAAAAATAGAAAAATAAAGGAAAAAATGGGGGGAAATAATCCCCCCTTTTGATTATGAGCACATATATTATAAAGCGATTACTCATAATATTTCCACTTCTTTTGGGCATATCAATAGTGGTCTTTTTTGTAAGCCACCTCATACCTGGCTCTGCTATGGAGATCTTTATGGGTACACAGGTAGAGGCAACCCCTGAACAGGTGGCAGAGCTAAAGAAGATCTTTGGAGAGGATAAACCCTTGATAGTTAGATATTTTGAATGGGTAAAGGATTTACTAAAAGGGGATTTTGGGGTATCCCTTCGCACCTCCAGAAAGGTACTCCCAGATATAATGGCAAGACTCCCCCTTACTGTAGAACTCACTATATTATCACTTACATTGGCAGTACTTATTGGTATACCTATAGGTATATATGCGGCACTTAAACACAATCCCCTTGTCTCTCTTATCATACGAATAGGCTCACTTCTGGGTCTATCTATACCTCAGTTCTGGCTTGCCACAATGCTTATACTGTTTTTTGCAAGATATTTCCATATGTCAGACATAGGAAACTTTGTACCGTTTTTCGAAAATCCTATAGGAAATTTAAAGTTTATGTTACTTCCCTCTATCTCCATGGCCCTGGGGATGGCATCTGTCCTTGTAAGATTTACCCGTACATCCATGCTTGAGGTGTTAGGTGCAGATTACATAAGAACAGCCCGTTCTAAAGGGCTATCCGAAGGTGTTGTACTTAAAAAGCATGCCTTAAAAAATGCACTTTTACCTGTTATAACTGTTATAGGCTTTTATGCAGGGTATCTTTTGGGGGGTGCAATAGTGATCGAAGAAATCTTTGCACTACCAGGGATAGGAAGGCTCATGCTCTATGCAATAGAGAAAAGGGATTACCCTGTGATACAGGGAACGGTTATCATTGTAGCCCTTCTCTTTATATTCATAAATCTACTGGTAGATATACTTTATGGAATAATAGATCCGAGGATAAGATATGAATAGATTGATAAAAAATTATGTATTCCTATTAGGTGTAATTATAGTATTGCTCTATATATTCATTTCCCTCTTTACATCATATATAACAGGATACACCCCGGAGCAGATGAATCCAGATGATATGTTATCTGCTCCAAACAAAAAACACATTTTCGGCACAGACCAATTTGGGAGGGATATATTCACAAGGATAGTCTATGGGACAAGGGTCTCCTTTTTGGTAGCTACTTCATCTGTGGCCATCTCTCTTATGACAGGGGTAACAGTAGGGCTTATAAGTGGATTTTTTGGTGGATGGATAGACAATCTACTTATGAGGGTAATGGATGTGATATTTACCTTTCCTGCAATGCTTCTTGCCATATTTATAATGGCAGTACTGGGAGAGACGATATTCAATATAGTATTGGCTATAGGAATTATCTACACACCTCAATTTGCACGTGTCTCCCGTGCATCTGTTTTATCTGTTAAAAATATGGATTATATTCAGGCAGCTATAGCTCTTGGGGTCTCTCGTTTTGGGATTATAACAAGACATATACTGAAAAATATTCTTGCATCTATCATTGTACAGGCATCACTTACATTATCACTTGCTATACTCCTGGAATCTGCCTTATCCTTTTTAGGACTTGGAGTACAACCCCCTGCGCCTTCATGGGGAAACATGTTAAGCACATCAAGGGAGTTTATGATAATTGCCCCCTGGACCGCTATCTTCCCCGGTCTTGCCATAGTATTACTTGTTTTGGGGTTTAACTTATTGGGTGATGGGCTCCGAGATATCCTTGATCCAAAGTTAAGGAGGATGCTATGATACCTTACAAAAATATAGAAGGGGAAAGATTGGTAGTAGGGGGTATGTCCGGTACATCATCAGATGGGGTAACCGTATCACTTGTAAGTGTAAAGGGTACATATCTTAACAAGAAAATAAAGTTTATCGATTATCTGGATAGAAAATATCCAGAATCACTCAGAGATGAGATATTTGTCCTATACCCTGGAGAGAAATTTTCCATAGAAGAGTTTGCAAAAACAGGATATAAGGTAATGGGTTTTTATTTAAATACCATAGAAGAGCTTATAAAAAAGACGGGTATAAAAAAAGAAGATATCTCACTTATATCCTATCAAGGACCTATACTTTACTACAAACCTCCTCTATGCATAGAACTCTCCATGCCTTCTATATTAAGCGAGGGATTTGGTATACCTGTCATATCCCACTTAAGGGCACAGGATATCGCAGCAGGAGGAAGAGGTGCCCCCCTTTCTCCATATGTAGATTATCTATTATTTCATAGCAGGGAAAAGGGACGCATCATTCAAAATATAGGAGGTATCGCAAATCTTACAGCAATATTTAGAAATAGCAAGATAGATGATATAATTTCCTTTGATACAGGGCCTGGAAATATGATAATAGATTATCTTACAAAGTCACTTTTTGGAAAACCCTATGATAAAGATGGATTGCTTGCCAAAAAGGGGAATATAAATGGAGATCTGCTTAGATGGCTTATGGAACACCCATATATTAAAAAATTCCCTCCAAAGACTACAGGGAGAGAGGTTTTTGGCAAGTCATTTGGAGATAAAATTATTCAAAAAAGTAAAGAATCTGGTATTTTGCCAGAGGATATTATAGCAACGGTTACTGCATTTACAGTAGAATCTATTGCAACAAATTATGAAAGATTTGTATTTCCATACGGAAAAGTAGATGAGGTAATATTGGGGGGTGGAGGAGTGTTTAATAAAACACTTATTGATATGTTAAAAAAACGGCTACCAGATATAGAAATAAACACACATGACACCTATGGTATACCCTCTGAGGCAAGAGAGGCACTTACATGGGCTGTGCTTGGTGATGAGACACTCTGTAACACCCCAGGAAATCTACCTCATATCACAGGTGCAAAAAAGAAAGTGATTATGGGAACCATTACCTTCCCATGATGGCTATTATTCTTGATAAAGCATTGTTTTTATCTTTATCTCTCCCTGTGTCTCAAGGCCATCATAGCGTTTTCCTGACTTTCTGTACATAAAAAATGCACACCTATTATATGGCTCATCTTTATAAAATATGGTCAGCTTTAAAGAGATAAGCTCTCCGCTCTTTTCTATTATCCAGAACATAGTAGTCTTTCCTGATACAGACTTAAAGGCAAATTCTTTCTGGACAACATTATAAGTTTTAAACCAATCTTCCATGGACTTTTTAAAAGAATTTTCAATCTCTTCTCTTAATCCGCCATCTATCTCACATATTGCAGGATTTACAAGTTCCCTGGAAAAAGGGGACACCTTTTTTAAAAAATCAAGCATATCTTTCCTCCTTTTCTCTTTCTATGAAACGAAGAAATTTTATCATACGGACATTAAAAAGTCAATGAAGGATTTATCCCAAAATCTTTTGCATCCAGGAAATAAGCTCAGTAGATGAAAAGGGTTTATGTAAGAAATTCACACCCTCTTTAATCATACCCTCATGGGTTATGTGGTTTTGGGTATAGCCAGATATGAAAAGTATCTTTACACTGGGGTATATATCCTTTATTTTTCTGGAAAGCTCCTCTCCATTCATCTCAGGCATTATTACATCAGCAATCAGAAGGTCTGGCTTCACATTTTTATCCTCAAGAATCTCTAATGCCTCTTTTCCATTCCTTGCCTCATAGATCCTGGCACCCAATTTCTTTAGAGTATTTACTATAAAAAATCTCACATCATTATTATCCTCTGCCACAAGAATACACTTATCATTATATGATACATCATTATCTATTAATACCTCTTCATCTCTCATATTACCCTCTTTTTCTCTACTGGTGACAGGCCAGTATACTTTAAATGTAGTTCCTTCCAGGGGTTCACTATATACATAGATCATGCCATTGTTCTGTTTTATAATACCGTACACGGTAGAGAGACCAAGCCCTGTACCCCTACCCTGTTCCTTTGTAGTAAAGAAAGGTTCAAATACTTTATCTATAGTTTTTTGATCCATACCTATACCATTATCTGAGACAGAAATCAAAATAAACTCACCTATATAACTTCCAGGATGTGCTTTTACATACTTACTATCCAGATGTCTTTTAGCACTCTCTATGGTAATTATTTTTTTATATGAAGTTTTTAAGACTTTCTCCTTCTCCATTAAGGCATCTCTTGCATTTAACACCAGATTCATAATTACCTGTTCAATTTGTATGGGATCTGCATATATAAAGGGCAAATCTTCTCCAAGAGCTACTTGTAGTTCTATATTTTCTGGGATCAGGCGCAGGAGCATCTTTTCAAGCCCTTTAATCTGAATATTTATATCCAATACCTTTGGTTCATAAAGCTGACG
>JALVIU010000405.1 GCA_027028665.1 Candidatus Atribacteria bacterium
TATCCAATAATGCCTGAGTAGGATGCTCATGAGCTCCATCTCCTGCATTTATCACACATGCATCACTATTTTCTGAAACAAATTTTGGAGTAAAGGGTTCGCTGTTTCTTACAACAATAAGATCAGGCTTCATAGCATTAAGAGAAAGTATTGTATCCCTTAAGGTTTCTCCTTTTGCCACACTACTCCCTGTTTTTGAAAAATTCACCACATGTGCTCCAAGTCTTTGTGCTGCCATTTCAAATGAAATCCTTGTTCTGGTACTTGGTTCAAAGAATAGATTAAGTATAGTAAATCCTTTCAAAAAATCGTAATTCTTTACAGGTTTTTCCTCCATACCTTTATAAAACTTATCTGCATATGTAAATATCTTTTTTATATCTTCTTTATCAAGATGTTCAATACCAAAAATATATTTATCTATCAATTTTACCTCCTTACATAAATAAAGGCTACAAGATATATCTTGTAGCCTTTATTTATTATAATAATCTTTTATTAATTAACTACCTTTCATCCCATGGAGGCATTGGATATATAGCCTTCTTCCATCCTCTTATATTTCTTGGATATACAGGTACTGGATAATTATTTTGTACCTGCACCAACGCACCAGTTCCTTTAATATTTCTTCCATCTTTATCAAATGCAATAGGGCCAAAGAATGTTACTGTATCAAGTTTAGAAAGTGCATCTCTTACCTTTTCTGTATCTATAGAACCTGCATTTTTAATTGCTACTTCTAACAGTACACCTGCATTTGATGCACCAGCTACATGGTAATCAGGAACATATCCATATTTTTCTTTGACGAGTTTCACGTAATTTTCTGTATTTCCAAATACTGGGCATTTCCAATCCATTTCAGGTATCCACCATTCAGGACCATATATGTATTCCGCATCTTTTTTAAGAGATTCTCTGAAATCAGGAAGTACAGCACCTACTGTAAATGCAAGAATTTTAGGATTCACTTTAAGCTCTTTTGCCTGTTTCGTAACCAAAAGTGCATGCTGATAGAATCCTGCACTTATAAGAATATCCGGTTTTCTCGTTTTTATTTTAGAAAGAACAGGGGATAAATCTTTTGCATTTGCTGGATATTTATCAAATGCTAACACTCTAAACCCTAACTTTTTTGCATACTTTACAGCACCCTTTGCAGCAGCAAGAGGGAAGAAAGAATTTGCAGAAATAACTGCTACACTCTTTGGTTTTGGATCAAGATAATCCTCATTTTTTGCAAACTCTAAAAGAGGGGCCATATATTTATATGCAGGCGGTAAAACTGCAAAAATATACTTATATCCTCTCGTAAATATTTTATCAACATTTGCCATACTTGCTATCATAAGAACCTTGTATTTCTCGTTAATATTAGATGTAGCATAGGTAATATTACTAGAATATGGACCAAATATAAAATTCACTTTATCCTGAGTAATAAGTTTCTCTGTAAGTTTAGCAGAAGTTTGAGCATCTGATTTATCATCATAATACTTAATTTCTACTTTGTAAGTATCATCTCCTACTTTAATACCCCCATTTTCATTTACATAATCTTTCCAGAGATTATACCCGTCCATGATCATTTTTCCTTCACGGGCAAATTTACCTGTCATAGATACTGCAGCACCAATCTTTAAAACCTTTTCTGCCGCAAAAGAAATACTAAAGAGTGAAACTATAAATAACACTACCAAAAAAATAATAGAAAGCCTTCTCATAAATACTCCTCCTTTTTTTAATATTTTAAATTAATAAATTAATATTTTATAATGGTTTTCTATCACCTCCTTATATGCCAAGATAGGCAGTTTTTATATAACTATCTTCAAGAAGTTCTTTTGCTACGCCAGATCTCGTTATTCTTCCAGTTTCTATAACATATCCTATATCTGCAATTCCCAAGGCAACCTCCACATCTTGTTCTACCAAAAATATGGTAGTATCCCTTTCCTTTCTAATTCTACTTATTACCTCAATAAGTCTATCTACTATTACAGGAGCAAGACCTAAAGAAAGTTCATCAATTAATAAAAGCTTGGGATTTGCCATAAGAGCTCTTCCTATTGCACACATCTGCTGCTCTCCCCCAGACAAAGTACCTGCAAGTTGCTTTCTTCTCTCTCTTAACCTTTCAAATAGAGAGTAAACAAATTCAAGATCTCTGTTTACATCTTCATTTGGATCACGTACATATGCACCCATCTTCAAATTCTCTTCAACTGTCATTCCATAAAAAAG
>JALVIU010000406.1 GCA_027028665.1 Candidatus Atribacteria bacterium
CCTCCCCTATAGGATCAGGGAGTGCCACAATCTCCTCAATGGATCCAGCCATATCCTGGATTCTCTTTTCGGTAAGGAGAAGTCTGTCTACCAAGGATTCCTTTGTTCCTTTTTCTCTTGCATATTTTACATCTTTTTCATTTTTGGAAAGTATATAATCTCTTCCCTTTACAAGTTTTTCTGCAAGGGTCAAAAGATATTCATTTTTTTTATTTTCAGATATATCTACGATCTTTTCAAATGCAGATTTGGCAAGCTCTGCCTTTTTCCTTATATCTACCATAGGGCCTCCTCCTTATTACATGATCACCATATTATTTCTATCCACTATCTCATTATAATATTTATATCCCAAAACCTCTTTTATCAAAGATGTATGCATACCCTTTATCTTCTCTATCTCATATGAGGAATAATAGACTATACCTTTGGCTATAACCTTTCCCTCTTTATCTACGATATCCACAATATCACCTGAGTCAAATCTTCCTACAACCTCTATTATACCACTTGGTAAAAGGCTCTTCCCATTTTTCAAAAGTGCATGCTTTGCGCCATCATCTACTATAAGTCTTCCTTTTCCCATAGATGATATAATCCACCTTTGACGTGCATGCAACCTATCCTCTTTGGCAGCAAATAGTGTACCTATCTCTTCACCCTGTAAGATCCTTACAAGGTTTCCCCTCTTAAAACCACTTGCAATGACCATATCTATCCCTGCCAATGTAGCTATCTTTGCAGCCTTTATCTTTGTCTTCATTCCACCTACTGCCCTCTCTGTGCCCCTATCCCCTGCAAGGGCTTCAATCTCCTCTGTGATTTCATCTACATAGGTTATAAGATTTGCATCCTCAAACTCCGCAGGGTTCTTGTCATACAAACCATCTACATCTGATAACAATATCAAAAGGTCTGCATCTATAAGAGAGGAAACAAGGGCAGATAAAGTATCATTGTCTCCAAATTTAATCTCTGTAACGGCAACCGTATCATTTTCGTTTACAATAGGCACCACTCCCCATGAGAATAGGTGCTCAAAGGTATTTTTCGCATTTAGATATTTCTTTCTATGGGATATATCCTCAGGGGCAAGGAGGATCTGGGCAACAGGTATATTATATATAGAGAATATATCATTATATATAGACATAAGTACCCCCTGTCCTATGGCAGATAGGGCCTGTTTTGATGGTATAGGCTCATCCTCTGGCAAATTTTTTATCTTCCCCCTACCTGAGGCCACAGCACCTGATGATACAAGGGTCACCTCTTTACCATCTCTCACAAGATGGACTATATCTTCAGCTATATACAGTATCCGCTCTTTACTTATTGAACCATCTTCATCTGTTAAAATACTTGAACCTACCTTTACAACTATCCTCTTTGCAGCCTTTACATTATCTCTCATATCAATCACCTATATCTATTTAGTATTTCTATTTTAACATATATAAAGAGAAGGTTCAATGGATAAAAGGATTTTCTAAAAAATAAAAAAGGGGCCAAAAGGCCCCATGCAAATATCCTTTATATTCCTCTATCTATCCTAAGGTTCATAGTATTCTACTTCTATGTAAGGGCTATGTTCTTCATCAGTTGAATTTTCAGAGGAGACAAATGTAAGTTGTGTAGCAATATTTGCAGAAGGTATAAAAATCAGACCATAATTATCGTGTGTTTTCCAGTATTCAAATGCCTTTGTAATATCTATCTCCACCCAGTCTCTTATACCTGCCGTAGGAATATCTGAGGTACTCAAAAGCTGTGTTTCATCATATGTACCCCCTTCTTTAAACCATATATTCACCTGTCTTGTACTCCAGGTAGCCTCACCTTCTCTCCACTCTTCAGTAAGGGGATACACCTTTACAGTAAGAGATGAACCACCTGATGTGGCATATTTATATAATTTAAGCTTTGCAGAAATCACATTTTTCTCACGGAGGTCTCCTATTATAGAAAAATCTAAATTAAAGGATATAAGCATCCTCATTTCCATTGCTTCTGTAAATAGACCTATGTTAAGATAAGGGGCACCTCCATAATTTACATTACTATCACTAATTATATATGTATCTCTATGAATATAGATCTCTATATTCTCCCTCGTATTCTCAAGTTCTGCTGCCTGTGGGGTATTTGTACCCGCTACTACATTTACATTGGCAGTCTCTGTTTTATATCCTATCTTTTCAAACTTTAGCGTATGAAATCCTGGTGTAAGTCCTGTGATGG
>JALVIU010000407.1 GCA_027028665.1 Candidatus Atribacteria bacterium
CATATATTGTGTTTTTAAATACAGATGGGGAGATGATCTGGGATAAGGTAATGGGTGAAGATGCAGAATATTTTGTAAAGGATGCCTCATGGACAGATTATGGTATTGTCTTTGCTGGTTTCTCAGGGCTATCCCTTTATAACTTCTGGTCACCACTTATTATAAAACTCGATACCGCAGGGAATCTGGTAAGTGAAAAGAGTTATAAATTGAAGGATTCTACCGGGATACTTACCGTTTCTCTCAAAGGTAGTACCCTTTATGGAGGAGGTTTTGTCAAAAAGGAACACCTCCGACCTGCACTCTTTCATATAAAGGATAAAGATATTGACCAAAAAACCTTTAAATATAGTGGAGAGATCCGTGATATTATATACAATAAAGGTATCATTTATTACACAGGTTATGTAGAGAAAGATGGCAAAAATGCACTGCTTTTTGGAAGCACTAAGGGGTTTTAGCTACTACCCCTTTCGTGTATAAAAGATCTTATAATATAGATCCCTTCCAAAGCTTGTTGGAAGGGGTTTACCCTCTTTTATTTTAAAGGTGCGCACACCATCCTCTCTTCTTTCTGCACGCAGGAAAAGGGTATTGGGCATATTTTTGTTGTAAAAATAGTTTGCAAATTCATATAGATGGGTTACAAAAAAGACCTGGATTCTACTCTCAATAAGTGCAGAGACTATCTGTCTTGCAATCTCTGAGCCCTCCCTTTCATTTGTACTTGCAAATGATTCATTAAACAAAATCATGGCATCTTTTCCAATATTATCGATAATTTTACTCATCCTGACAAGCTCTTCATCGAGTTTACCACTTTCCAGCTCTTTATCTTCTTCCCTTTTAAAATGTGTAAAAAGTGCGGTAGATACATTTGAAGAAAAGAGATCTGCAGGAACAAACATGCCTGCCTGCATCATAAGCTGGGCAATTCCTATACTTCTTAAAAATGTAGACTTTCCACCCTGGTTTGCACCTGTGATAATTACAAGCTCCCCTCCAGATATATCAAGGTCATTACCTACTACCTTCTGTCTCATAGTTAATAACAAAGATAGATCATATAGATTCCTGAGGTGGGCCTCTCTTTTTGTATGAAGGAGAGGGGAGGGAAAAGAGAGAGACCCACCCAGTCCTATTACCTCTTCATAGAGATTAAGTGCACCTATATAAAATCCGAGCTCACCCTGAAGCACATGGAAAAAATTGGTAATATGATCAACAGATTGGGCAAGTGCATCTGCTACAAGATTGATTCCCTTATCTTTTAGATCAGAGAGTGCCCTCGCAGATGACTCATCACGTTCAGGGATGGAAAAACTGTAAGAAGGCCTCTTTTTAGAGAAAAATTGATTTAACCAATTCGATCTCTTGTCAGGTTTACATAGAGTATAATCCGTACCCTTGTTTCCCCTTCCCAATCTTGCACTTATTAACATACCATTTTGGAATTTTAACTCTTTTAGATGCCCTGCTACTTCTTTTATATATTCATCACTTAACTCCTTTTTTATCATGGAAAAAAATCTGGTAAATCCTTCTGATTCAAATTTGTGTCCATGGGTATCGATAACCTTTCTCAATTTTTTAAATATATCCAAAAAGAGAGTCATTGTCTCTATTGCGCCAAATAATATAGAATGGGGGTATTTAGTGAAAAATCCAAAGTGGGTTTTTCTCTTTCCCTCAATTGCCTCTATAGTAATATCATAAAGGGCTCGCACTATCTCTGGATTTTTTATACAGTCTTTTAGGACATCCTGACGATAAAGTATATTATCTATATCAGTTAAACTTGACAAAATACCCTTTTTTACCACTTCAAATAAAAATTCATCACCCTTTGCCATAGAACCAAATACTGTATTTAATTCCAGGTCTTCTGCTACATCATCCCTTCCATAAGGAAGGGGTTTGTCTATATCAAAATCGTGATCCCTGGCCATTAAGAAAACCCTCATATGCCCAACCTCTCTTTTATCTTTTTGTATGTGAGCCCATGTCTTTCTGCAATTGATATAGCATAAGAGAGCCCATCTGCAGGTTTCCTTACGATCTTATATGTCCTTAATGTAGGGCTTTTGGGTGATACCTCACTTACCATGCTCACGATCCTTTCATCTAAGGTTGTAAGCTCATCTATAAATGTTACCCATACTGCCAAAAGATCAAGCTCTATTATCTTGCCCATAGTCTCTTTACTTAGAAATATGGCATCTTCCAGTGTAGTAGAGG
>JALVIU010000408.1 GCA_027028665.1 Candidatus Atribacteria bacterium
GGATTCCTCCGGGATATTGAAAGAGTAGAAATGAAACAGATATTATAGAATACGATATGCCTATTTGCATATCTTTTGCACCGAGTTCTTTTAGATATATAGGAAGTACGGTGTACCAGGAAAATATAGAAAAAGTCATAAGAGCAACTGTTCCAGATATTGTTATGACATTTCTTTTACTCATAATACTCTTCTTTTTTGTCCTCCTGATTTAACCTATTTGGGATTTACAATAAATACCTCGCCTATCTTTTCTGGTTCGATCTCTTCATTTTTTCCAAAGTTTTCATCTATCCACTTCTTTATTTCATCCCTTGTTTTCCTAAATGCCTCTCTTTTTTCCTCTTCTGTCCCCTGTACAGTAGATGGATCTTTAAAACTTCTATGTATGTATCTTTTCCCACCAGGAAAGTAGGGACAGTGCTCTCTTGCATGATCACATACTGTTATGATGTAATCAAATCTTTCTCCAATAAATTGATTTGCATGTTTAGAGTAGTGATGTGATATATCTATTCCTATCTCTTTCAATACCTCTATAGCAAAGGGGTTTACATGTGATACCTCTACTCCTGCACTTTTTGCCTCATATAGATCTCCGTAGTAATGATTAAGTAACCCTTCTGCCATTTGTGATCTTGCAGAATTATGTGTACATAAAAATAAAACTTTTTTCTTCACTTATGGACCTCCTTTAGTTTTGAAAGCACATCTTCTACATGACCTGTTACTTTTACCTTTGGCCATATATGGGCAATCTTTCCTTCAGGGTCAATTAAAAAGGTACTCCTTACTACTCCCATATATTCTCTACCGTACATTTTTTTAAGTTGCCATGCCCCATATGTCTCAAGCACCTTATGCTCTTGATCACTTAAGAGTGTAATAGTAAGCTTCTTTTTTTGTATAAAATTTCTGTGACTTTTAGGAGAATCAGGGCTTACCCCGAGAATGATGGCATTAAGTGCCTCAAACTCTTTCTTTTTCTCTGTAAAGCCTATAGCCTCTTTTGTGCATCCTGATGTATTATCCTTTGGATAAAAGTAAAGTACTATCCATTTGCCTTTGAAGTCCTCAAGGCAGACGTCTTCTTCATCTTGATTGGGCAAACAAAATAAGGGAGCTTTATCTCCTACTTTTAACTTTTCACCCATTTTATTTCACTCCTTTTTAAAGATTTGTATCCTTTATTATATCTTCTAAATGAAGATATTGCAACTTTTTTCTATAGTTTTATGATGAAGTTCATAAAGGGGATAGGGAAGAAAGAATTTCCTATAGAATAAATTAAGAAGTAGTCCTAAGTAATGTGGGATGCCTTAGGAGCCTTACTTTAACAATAAATAGAGATGATAGGGGTGCCCCTATCATCTCTATTTACCAATTACAAATTTACTTTATCTTTTGCGAGAAGATTTATTAGTTTAAATAGTTTTTTCTTTGTAGTAAAATCATAACTTAATACATGTACATTGAAGCCCATGTAAGATTTTGCATAGCCGTAAAGTTTCCATAGTAATCCATAGGACTTGAGCTCTGCTTTTAAGAGTCCGCCACCTCTTATAGAAATAAAGGGACCCATTACCTCATACACCTTTCCAGAAAGCTTTAGATATAGGTACACATCTGCCTTGCCTTTTGCCTCAGGGAATTCGTAGTATGGCTTAAATTTTACCTTACTCCAATTACTTTTACTTGTTCCTTCGCCTTTTTCCCATGCAACTTTGCCCCCTATAGTCATACTTGTACGTACGCCTACAGCAAATTCATCTGCCACACTTAGATCTATCCCTGCATGAACATAAAGTGGAAAAGAGACTTCTACAGGGACAGCTCCTACAAATACTACATAGCGAGGATGAGCTACAGTAGTATTGATCAGATTAATATTCAATTCTGATTTATCATCATATTTTGACTTATTTTTTGTATCTTTGCTCATACTTAGTAGTGCTGAAGATAGTTTGACATCTACATATGGATTACCTGTAATTTTCAGGGACATATATTTGGGTACTCCCCAACTAAATTTTAATTTTATTTTTACATGAATCTTTAAACCCATGGTTGTTTCTCCATGGAATTTGAAACCTTTATAATCAAAATCTTTCTCAAATGTTTTTTCGGTGCTTACAGTAAATCTTGATGGATCTTCATTCTGAAAGAGCCCTTGATATTCTGAAAGTGATACATCTTTATCAATCTCTATAGAACCTGATAAAAATACATTTTCTAAGTATGCGTTTTCAGTTTCTAATGTTTTTGACCCTCTTTCTCCTGTTTTTATCCCTGTTACTCTTAAAAGTGTCCAGGATGTATCTTTTTTAAATACAAGTATTGTTCCTTCCTTTATTGAATTTACCTTGGAAGATACATCTTTAGAAGGAGAGAGAATAATACTGTTTCCAGACATAGAAGCACCACGGGTATTTTCTGGATCCAACACTACCACATCTGGGGAGATTACTACATCCTTATAGGTTACTACAATACCTGATACAGGGTCTTGATATGTACCACTTATAGGGGTCCCTTCTATCTGAGGAGTAGGAGAGAGGAGTGGCGGTACAGTAGGAGATTTGGTATTACAACCGGTAAATAGGAGTACTATAACTATTAAAGAGATGAATATATATGCTAATTTTTTATTTTTATACATTATTTATCTCCTCCTGCTGATTCATTTTTTAAAAGATATACAGTAGTAGAGGCTTTTACATTTAAGCCTTTATCTGTAGTCCCATAAAATGTATACTTTTTTATAAGGTATACATTTTCCTCATCACCTTTTGCTTTTTTTATATACCGTAATGATTGGCTTTCTTCTGCAGAGATTTCCCCTCCTTCTGGAATATAATTATTGCCAAAGATTACTTTTATGAAATTTTGTGGCAATGTAATTATTACAGGAGAATCAGGGTGATCGGGGGGGTATGTCTCTATCTGTAAACTATTGAGTGTTATCCCCGTATCTACTGCTTTTACATAGACCGTATATACCCAACCTTTTTCTTCATCATAGGGTACATTTTCTGGATCAGTCCAAGCCTCTATAGATGTGCTGGGCATAGCAGTAAGTAGCCCTCCTTGTTGCTCTTCAGATGTGAGCTCATCAAATTCATTATCTGAAAGAGATATTTCTGTTCCTGGAGATGTAAGAGTAAACCCTCCAAATTCTGATTCATCTACAGTGTAAGTAGTCCCACACCCAGAGAACATGAACATTAATAAAAGCAAAGCAAGAAAAACAAAAATTTTAAAAATTTTCATACAATTTTCCTCCCTTATGTTAAATTTTCATTTATCATAATACCTTTTTAGGATATCTTTGTCAAATAAATTTAGTCTTATATTTTAAAATATCATTAATTTTCTAAGAATATTAGTAGATAAACTATAAAACTATGCTTCCAATAATCAGGATAAGCCCGAATACAGTGGAAGGTAATATTGTCTCACCTACGATAAAGTGTATAAAGATAAGGGAGATAAAGGGGGATAAAAATACAAGATTACCGATTTTTGCAGAGGTCTCAGAGAGGGAGAGTGCCCGAAGCCATAGGAGAAATGTAATGCTCATCTCAAATGCCCCTACATAGACTGTCCCGATAAGTCCTTGCCATTTTGGGATATATATTTTTGATGTTGCAAGTGTAAATACAAGTGTAAATAAAAAACCTATGGCAAAGTTTAGAAAGAGTTTTACCTCTGCATCCCTTTTGTCTTTTACATTATATAACCAGAATAGGGCCCAGATGAGAGAGGATCCTGTAGCAAGTATTACCCCGAAGGGATTTGATAGAGAAAGTGTGGTAATTTTTCCGTGTGTGGCTATTATAATTACACCAAGAAATCCTATAAAAAGAGAGAGGATGTTTTTGAATGTAACCTTTTGCTTTAAAAGTGGTGCAGATAATAGCACAAGGACAATGGGCCAGGTATAGTTTAGGGATTGTGCCTCCTGGGCAGGCAGTAAACTATATGCCTTAAAAAGTACTGTGTAATACAAAAATGGATTTAGGAAACCAAGGATAATAGACCATTTCCACTCCTTTTTTGGCATATTTTTTATGTACATATACTTTTTTCTTTTTATAACCACAAAGAAAAGAATTAAGGAGGAAAATAGAGAAGAGTAGAGGAGTAGGTTTAAGAAATTCATATATCTTAGGCTTATTTTAAATGCAGATGCAACAGTAGACCATAAAAGTATAGAAGATATGGCGTATATATAGGCTTTTATCTGTGTTTTCATATTAGTTAAATTATAAACCTTCAGTTATATAGTTTTCAAGAATTCTTAGTAGAAAAAATATCTGTTTTGTGGTAAAATGCCTATGTAAAACATCAAAAGGAGGTAGGGTATGGAAAGTATAAAATTAACACCTGGGAAGTGGAGAGGACTGAAGATACTTGCAGATGATGAAGGAAAATTTAGAATGATGGCAATAGATCAGAGGGGATCTCTAAAAAAAGCCCTTGCTAAGGCTTTAGGTATTTCTCCTGAGGAGGTAACCGATGAGGATATAGTAAAGGCAAAGATTATGATCACCAAGGTCCTTTCACCTTATGCAAGTGCAGTTCTTACAGATCCTATATACGGTTTTCCCTATACATTTGAGTACATACCAAGAGATGTGGGTATCCTTCTTGCATATGAAAAGACAGGATACGAAAAGGCACAGGGTGGAAGAAAGACTGCACTTCTTTCTGACTGGAGTGGGGAGAAGATAAAGAGAAGTGGTGCAAATGCTATAAAGCTTCTTCTCTATTACAGACCAGACGGAGACCCTGAGGTAGTAAAGTATCAGCAGGATATCGTAAGAAAGGTAGGAGAAGAGGCAAGAAAGTACGATATTCCATTCCTTCTTGAGCCAGTAGGGTATGAAATAGAAGAACCTGCGAAGGATTCTTTGGAATATGCCCAGAGAAAGCCCCAGATCGTTATAGAGACGGTAAAGGAGTTTACAAAAGAAGAATATGGAGTAGATGTATTAAAACTCGAATTCCCTGCTGATCTTAAATATACAGAAGAGTTTGCAGGTGGAGAGTTTGATGGGAAGGAGAGGGATGTAGCATATGACCTATACGAAGTAGAGGATATATGTGAGGAATTAGATGATACAGCTACCATTCCATGGGTATTGTTAAGTGCAGGTGTAGGGATAGAGGAGTTTCTCTTGAATGTAGAAATTGCAGTGGCACATGGGGCAAGTGGATTTTTGGCAGGCCGTGCTATCTGGAAGGATGCTGTTCCATTTTACCCCGATCTTGACAAGATGGAGAAATGGCTTGCTACAGAAGGGGTTGATAATTTTGCAAGACTTTATGAAGTATCAGATGAGGCAACCCCATACTATAAACACAAGAAATTTAAAAGTTTTGCAAATATAGACCTTGAAGGAAAAGGGACTGATTGGTATAAAAATTATTAGGGGTGATAAAATTATATGGCCGAAAATATAAGGGAACTTACCTCAGCTGAGGTATATAAAAGATGTGATCCATCTATATTCAAATTTGAAACCACTAAGGAGTTAAACTCTTTAGAGGAACTAATAGGACAGGAAAGGGCAGTAAGGGCTATAGATTTTGGTCTTAGAATAAAGAGAAATGATTACAATCTTTACCTTTCTGGTCTCCCTGGAACAGGAAAAACAAGTTATATAAGGGCATATCTTAAAGAGGTAGCAAAGAAAGAAAAAACTCCTTCTGATTGGTTGTATGTTTATAATTTTAAGCAACCATCCAAACCAAGGGCAATAAACCTTCCTGCGGGAAAAGGCGAAAAATTTTGTCAAGATATGAATGAATTTATTGAAGAGCTTAAGGTAGAGCTTCCCAAGGTATTCTCAAGTGAAGAATATGAAAAGCGAAAAGTTGCTGTAATGAAAGAGGTCCAGGAGAAGAGTAATGAGATAATGGAGGCCTTAAATGAAGAGGCAAAGAAGGAAGGACTTGCCATTGTAAGGACAAATGCAGGATATGTAACAATTCCTATTATAAATGGAAGACAGATTACACCAGAGGAATTTGAGATACTTCCAGATGAAGTAAAAAAAGAGATAGAGGAGAAGACAAAAAAGATCCAGGACAAACTTCTTGAGGCATTAAGGCAGATAAGAAATATGGAGAAAGATGCAAAAAAGACCCTATCTGAGCTTGATAGGCAGACTGCTTTATTTGTAGTTTCTCCTCGTATAGAGGAGTTATTAGAAGAGTATAAGGGACATGAAAAGATAGAAGAATATCTAAAGAGTGTCCAGGATGACATAGTAGATAATCTAAGCATTTTTCTTCCTCAAGAAGAGACATCCCCTCTTAATTTATTGCTAAAAAGTAAATCTTCTCCTTTTACAAGGTATAAGGTAAATCTCATAGTAAATAGAAAGGGCTCAGAGGGTGCACCTATCGTAGAAGAGGCAAATCCCACATATTCAAATCTTGTAGGAAAGGTGGAATATGAAGGACAATTTGGAACTATGGTGACAGATTTCACAAAGATAAGGGCAGGGGCCTTTCATAGAGCAAATGGAGGATATCTTATATTACAGATTAGAGATGTATTAAGTAATTTGGGTTCCTGGGATGCATTAAAGAGAATCTTAAAAACAGGTTCTATAAAGATAGAGAGCCTGAGTGAAAAATTGGGCCTTACTACTATTGATTCTTTAAAACCAGAACCCATCCCTGTAAAGGTAAAAGTTATATTAGTAGGGAATCCTTTACTTTATCACCTTTTATATCAGTATGATGAGGATTTTTCCAAGCTCTTTAAGATTAAGGCAGATTTTGATTGGGTAATGAAAAGAGATAATGAAAATATTGAGAAACTTGCAAGTTTTGTAAGTTCATACTGTAAAAAAGAGGGGCTTAAGCATTTTGATAAGACAGGAATGGCAAGACTTATAGAATACTCAAGCAGGATGTCTGATAATCAGGATAAACTAAGTGCAATGTTTAACAGGCTCACAGAAATAATACAGGAATCTGCCACATGGGCAGAGATAGAGGGTGCAGATGTTGTAAGTGAAAGGCATGTTGATAAGGCAATAGAGGAGAAGATCTATCGTTCAAATCTCTATGAGGAAAAGATCCAGGAGATGATAGAGAAGGGTAAGATACTTATAGATATAGATGGAGAAAAGGTGGGTCAGATAAACGGACTTGCAGTGCTTTCTCTGGGTGATTATAGTTTTGCCAAACCATCAAAGATAACAGCAAATGTATTTTTAGGGAAAGAAGGAGTAGTAAATATAGAGCGAGAGGTAAAGCTAAGTGGTAATATACATAGTAAAGGGGTTTTAATACTTTCAGGTTTTTTGAGGGATAGATTTTCTCAGGAGTTTCCTCCAAGTTTTTCTGCTACCCTTGCCTTTGAACAGGTATATGAGGGAGTAGATGGAGATAGTGCATCAAGTACAGAGCTATATGCACTTTTGTCTGCCCTATCTGGTGTTCCCATAAGACAGTATATTGCTGTAACAGGTTCTATAAACCAAAAAGGTGAGATACAGCCAATAGGTGGTGTAAATGAAAAGATAGAGGGATTTTTCAAGGTCTGTAAGGCCAAAGGTCTAACAGGAAAACAGGGGGTCATAATCCCTGTGCAAAATATCGATAATCTAATGCTTGATAAGGAGGTTCAAGAAGCGATAGATAAAGGACTATTTCATATATATCCTGTTAGCCATGTAAGTGAGGGGATAAAGATACTCACAGGTATGGAACTTGGGATACCAAAGGAGGATGGCTCATATCCAGAAGGTACCATATCCTATCTCGTGCAAAAGAGATTAAAGGATATGCTGGATAAGCTTAAGGCACTTGATTCAAAAGAGAATAATAAAGAAAAAAATAAGGAGTAACCCCTCTGGGTTGCTCCTTATTTTGATATATCTAAATCACCAGATGACATGCTACCTTATGTTCCCCCTGTACAGTTTTTAACTTGGGTTCGACCTCACGACAGATAGGTTTTGCATAGGGACAACGGGTATGAAATCTACACCCTGAGGGTGGGTTTGTAGGATTTGGTACATCCCCCTCAAGTGTGGTTATCTTCTTTTCTCCATCTGGTGGATGTGGGGGAAGTATAGATGAAAAGAGTGCCTTTGTATATGGATGTATAGGATTTTTCACAATATCTTCTGTTTTTCCTATCTCTACAATCCTTCCAAGGTACATAACAGCTATGCGGGTACTTAGATATTTGATAACACTTAAATCGTGAGATATAAATAGATATGTAAGATTTAACTCCTCTCTTAGCTTACGAATAAGATTTAGGATCTGTGCCTGGACAGATACATCAAGTGCAGATGTGGGCTCATCAAGTACGATAAATTCAGGGTCGAGGATAAGTGCCCTGGCGATCCCTATCCTTTGCCTCTGTCCTCCTGAGAACTCATGAGGAAACCTATCAAGCCTTGGTAGCGGAAGCCCTACCTTGGCAAGTGTCTCTTTTGCCTTCTCTATACGCTCTTTTTTTGTTCCGATATTGTGTATCTTTAGAGGAGATGTGAGTATTGCCCCTACAGTCATACGGGGATCCAGTGAAGAATATGGGTCTTGAAATACTATCTGGATCTTTCTCCTCAGCTTTTGTTCCTCATTTTTTGGAATCTTTGTTAGATCTTTCCCCTCATAATATATGGTACCATCTGTAGGGGGTAGAAGATTTAAAAGCACCTGTCCAAGTGTAGATTTTCCACACCCTGATTCCCCTACAAGACCAAGGGTTTCTCCCCTTTCTATCCTTAAATTGACCCCATCTACTGCCTTTAATACCTTTTTTCCACCTAATACACTCTTTTTTACAAAGTATTTTTTTACATTTTCTAATCTAATCAGTTCTTCCATAGCCCAATCTTTCCATCTTTTCATTTTTTATTTTGTGACACCAAACATAGTGCTCTTCTCCCAGGTGAAATCTTTCAGGTCTTCCTTCTTTGCAATACTCTTCGCGTATATCACATCTGTCATAAAAGAGACAACCCTTTGGAGGGTATATGAGGTTTGGGAGTGTTCCAGGTATGGTTGGCAGTTCTTCTCCCTCTTTTGCAAGGGATGGCAAAGAGCGAAGCAGTCCTTTTGTATAAGGGTGTGAAGGGTTTGTAAATATACTCTTTACCCTACCTTCTTCTACGATATTTCCTGCATACATTACAATTACCCTATCTGCTACATTTGCAACCACTCCAAGGTCGTGTGTTATAAGGAGAACTGCTGTGCCCCTCTTTTGTGAAAGATCTATGATGAGCCTTAAGATTTGTCCTTGAATGGTTACATCAAGTGCAGTAGTAGGTTCATCTGCAATGAGGATCTCTGGGTCAGAGGATAGTGCCATAGCGATCATCACCCTCTGCCTCATACCACCTGATAATTCAAAAGGGTATTTATTAAGCACACCTTCTGGATCTGGCATTTTTACCTCTTTTAGCATCTTTTTTGCAATATTTAAGGCCCTGTTTTTGTTGACCTTTTTGTGAACCATTATCACCTCTGACATAAGTGTACCGATCTTGAGCACGGGATTTAGAGAGGTCATAGGCTCCTGAAAGATCATAGAGATGTCTTTACCCCTTATTGTTCTCATCTCTTCTTCAGACAAAGAGAGAAGATCTTTTCCCCTATATAATATCTTACCCTCTTCTATCTTTCCAGGTTCTTTTATAAGCCTCATTATAGAGCGTGCAGTAACTGACTTTCCACACCCTGTTTCTCCAACAAGACCAAGGATCTCTCCTGGATATAGAGAAAAACTTACACCGGTAAGTGCCTTAAGGACACCTCTATATGTATGAAAATATGTATGTAGTCCTTCTACTTTTAATAGCTCTTCCATTTATCTACCCCTTATCTTTGGATCAAGTATATCTCTTAGTCCATCACCGAATAGATTAAATCCCATTACTGCTAAGAATATAAATAATCCAGGGAATGTTGCATACCACCATTGATCGAGTATGTATTTTCTTCCTACACTGACCAGTGCACCCCATTCAGGTGTAGGGGGTTGGGCACCGAGTCCTATAAAGCTCAGAGATGCTGCAACCAGTATAGCATCACCCATTACAAGACTTGCAAGTACTATAACAGATGAGAGGGAGTTGGGTATTATGTGTCGAAAGATTATATATAGAGGTTTCCCCCCCTGGGCACGAGTGGCAAGCACAAAGGGTTTTTCCTTTAGTGATAGGGTTTCTCCCCTTACGAGCCTTGAGAATTTTGGTATCATGATGAATGCAACTGCCATCATAGAGTTTACAAGACTTGGACCAAGGGCTGCTGCAATGGATAAGGCAAGTACCAGGGGAGGAAATGCCATAACGATATCCATAAGTCGCATTATTATATTATCGAACTGTCCTCCATAATATCCAGAAAAAGCACCGATGAGTATTCCAGGTATACCTGCCAGAAGTACAACCACTATACCTACCTGAAGTGATATTCGAGACCCATATATTACCCTGCTTAACAGGTCTCTTCCTACTTCATCTGTGCCAAAGGGGTGTTTTAGGGAAGGGGGAGCAAGCTTTTCTCTTAGACTTATTCTATTGGGATTGTATGGTGCGATAAGGGGTGCAAATATAGCCATGAGTATTAATAGTATAACAAGAACTGCCCCAAACAGGGTAAGGGGACTTTTCAATATTAAGTATAGTGTAAGTGGCATTTTCTTTTTCATAGGCTAATACCTTATCTGTGGATCTAAAAATGCATATATAACATCCACCAATAGATTCATAAATACATATATAAATGTTACAACTACCGTAAATCCCATAATTGCAGGGAAGTCAAGGTAATTTATAGATTCAACTACATATTTTCCTACACCAGGAAAAGAAAATATAGTTTCTGTAAGTATAGCACCACCCATAAGTTCTCCAAAGGAGATACCTATAATGGTTACAACAGGTATAAGTGCATTTTTGAGTGCATGCTTTAGTATAATGCTTTTCTCTGGAATTCCATTTGCCCTTGCGGTTTCTATATACTCTTTATTTAATACCTCAAGCATGGATGATCGGGTAATACGGGTAATAATGGCAAGATATACATATCCAAGACAAAAGGCAGGAAGTATAAGATGTGTAAGTGCACTTATAAATACAGGCCAGTTTCCTGTAAGGAGTGCATCTATGGTATACATTCCTGTAATGTGTGTAGGTGGGGACAATATGGTATCAAGTCTTCCAGAACCTGGCAATATCTTTAGCTTACTGTAAAATACCAAAAGCAATAAGAGCCCTAACCAGAATACAGGCATAGAGACTCCGAAGATGGAAAAAGTACGGGAGATATGGTCTGGCCATCTATTTCTCTTGATCGCAGATATTATCCCTAAGGGAATCCCCGCACCTATGGCAAACAACATACTGAAGAATGTAAGCTCTAATGTAGCAGGGAAGTACTTTTTAAGATCTGTAGCTACATCTATACCTGTCCTTATCGATTTTCCAAAATCTCCCTTTAAAAGGCCCCTTAAGTATATCATGTACTGCACATAGATAGGCTTATCAAGACCAAGGTCGTGTCTTATTCTTTCTATAGTAGCCTTTGAGGCCTTGGGGCCGGCAATGAGACTTGCCGGATCCCCAGGGATAGTATGAGAAATAAGAAATACAAGGATCGTTACCCCTAACATTACAGGGATGATATATAGTAATCTTATACCTATGTATTTTGCTATTCTCATGATTTATTTATAGATAGATTCAAAGTTGTACATCCTCTCAAGCATTGGGTTGTATATAAAGTTCTTTACTTCTTTTCTCATAGGAATGATGCTCATAGTCTGATAGAGCAAGATATATGGTGCATCTTCCATTATGATATCCTGTGCCTTTTTATAAAGCTCTTCTCTCTTTTTCTGATCTGGTATCTTAAGTGCTTCTCTTATGAGCTTATCCACCTCATCGTTTTTGTAGAAGGACCTATTACCTGCAAGACCCCACTTAGAAGAATCAAACCAGTAGTTCATAAACATAGATGGATCTGCAAAGTCTGGTGACCATCTACCCATACAGAGGTCAAACTGTCCTTTGTCAACTTTTTCTCTCATGGTTGGGTTTGCAAGCTTTCTTATGTTGAGTTTTACCCCAATGTCTGCAAAATTGCTCTGGAGAATAAGTACCTCTTCTTCCCAGGTAGGCTGTACGCTTGAATACATAATTTCAAGCTCGAGTCCTTTTGCATATCCTGCCTTTTTAAGAAGTTCCTTTGCCTTTTTGGGGTCATATGTATACTGAAAAACATCTTCACTGTGTCCCCACATACCCTTAGGAATTGGTCCTCTCATCTGAATACCATTACCCTTGAGAACAAAATCGATAATACCCTTATAGTCTACTGCATAGTTAAGTGCCTGTCTTACAAGTTTATTATCAAGAGGTTTCTTCTGGTTATTTATATATACATAGTTACAGAGCTGAGATGGGTATTTTCTTATAACTACATCTTTATTTTTAGCAAGTTTTTCAAGCTGATCTACCAATATACCATCTGCTATATCTATATCTCCTCTCTCAAGTGCCATTCTCTGGTCTGTGGATTCTTTTATTACCTTTATTATAACCTCTTTTAACTTTGGCTTCTCGCCCCAATAATCATCCTTTGCCTCAAGTACGATCTTCTCATCCTTTACCCATTCTTTGAGTCTAAATGGTCCAGACCCGTCGATATGTGTAGCAAGCCATTTCTGGGCAAGGTCTCCATTCTCTTCGTGTTTTATGATATTTGGGTTTAGAATGCTTGCAGCATTTGTTGCAAGTGTGTAGATAAATGGTGCATATGGATACTCTAATACAAATTGTACCTCATAGTCACCTAAGATCTTTATTTCTTTTATTTCTGTGAAATAATCAGATGGTCCTTTTCCTATCTTTTTCAATCTTTCAAATGTGAATTTTACTGCCTTTGCATCAAGAGGTGTGCCGTCGTCAAATTTTATTCCTTTCTTCAATTTGAATGTCCATACAGTGCCATCTTCATTTGCCTGCCAGGATTCTGCAACAGATGGCTCTACCTCAGTGGATGAGCCCTTATACTTTACAAGCCTGTCATAGCAAGGGTATGTAACCCTCCAATCCTGATTGTCAAATGTCACTGCTGGATCAAGTATTCTTACATCTTCTCTTGTACCTACAACTAATACATCTTTTGGAGTTGCAAAAGCTAAAGTAGAAATTAAAAGTACCAATACAAAAATTAAAATACCATACTTTTTCATAATATCCTCCTCCTTTTTCTTTGGTCTATAAAATCATAGTATATTTTTATTATAAAGTCAAGGATTTAGTTAAGCTATTTCTTTTTGTGATAATATTTTCTTTATTTTATGTAATATTTCTGCAGGTGTTTTTACAGGAAATTCCATATTTTCTACTAACTCATTGGCAGGTATATTTTTTATAACTATTCCTTCTAATCTTTCTTTTAACTCTTCTTTAGTAAGTGGAAAATTTGCCCCTCTAAGCCTTATTAATACCTTTATGGCCCATTCTACTCCAAGTACTTCTAACTCTTTTTCTTTAATAAAGATTCCCTTTTCCTCTTTTACTTTTTTGTAGGCAAGCTTTGCTATGCCTCCTGCTTTGTGAAAGTCGATTTTTTCAAATTCCCCTTCTAAGTATTTTAGTATGAGTTCTTCATTTGATTGAAGGATTTTTTTTACTGTTTGTTCCGTTATGCCGAGTGTCTCCGCTATTTCATAATGTGTTTTAAGAAGCTCTTCTTTTAAGATAATTACATAAGCTGCTTCTGCTAAAGAGGGAAGCCATGTGAGATTTCTATAATCGATGAGTTTTCTTAATCCACCAAGAATTTTTATACTTTCTTCAAATACCCTTTCCGCAAGAAAATCAATATCTGTCTCAGTGATAGGTTTGGAAATTACCTCCATTTGCTTAGACATCGTTTTACACCTCCCTTTTGATAAAGTCATCAATTGGGGTAAGAATATCTATAGTTCCTCCCTCGGTAATCTCAAATACCCAGTTTTTTGTGTCGTGACCTGTAAGACGACAGCCATCTATACGGATAGTTCGGAAAATGCTCCCTATAGGAAGTCCATATAGATTTATTTCCCACTTTGTTTCTATCAATTTTTTATTCATTACAATAGTTCCATCTACTATATGGGCTACAGCAAGCCCTCCTGCAGCTTCTGGAGAAGTTGCATCTTGACTGGATCTTTTTTGAGAGACAAATACCCCTGTTTGCCTCCACTTTTTTAGAAAATTGAAGAATATTCTTATTATCTGTCGTGCAGTCATTTCTTTGTGTTCATAGAGACCTGTAATACTATCTATGATCACATTCGTAATCTTCTTTTCTTTTATTGCATAGGCCATGGTTTCGATTAAAGCTTTTGGATTTTCTCTTAATTCATCATTTTGTGAAGCATCAATTACTATTATATTTTTTTCTACTTTTTTAAAGTCTATCTTAAGATAGGCACTTTTTTGTTTAAGCGAAGTGTATAAAAAGTTTACAGGAGACTCTACTGAAACAAATAAAACTTTATAATCTCTTTCTGCTTGAACGATGGCAAACTGTTCTGCAAGTAGGCTTTTCCCCGTATCCGGTGTTCCAGTTATATTTATAACAGAGAGATAAGGTATTCCCCCAATAGGTTTTTTTATAAAATTTCCATTTTTTTCTTCTATTGTCCAGAACATCTCATCAAGTTTTGTTCCTGTAGGGATTCCAAAGAGTTTAGGAGCATCTACTTTTAATTCAGAAAGTTCCAAAAACAATTTTTCTGGCACATAAATCCCCCCTTTTTTATTATATTATAACATAATAATAACAAATTAAATATCTCAAAATTAGCTATTTTAAAAATTTCTGGTAGTATCAATTTGATTTGTAGTTTGAGTAAGAAATATTATGATCTTCCATATGTACCTTACATAAGATAGCTTTTTAGTTTCTTTTTCTTGTAGACCCCATTTTATCAAATAATAATAAACTTTCTCTTCAAGCTCTTCAAGAAGGATTATAATTATAATAAAAAATACTCCTATATTTATTTCTATTATGATCTATTATGATATGATTAGATTAGTTATAAGGAATTTTATTTTCTCTTCTTAACAATTTAAGACCTATCTTTTCTCTTTTAGAAGAAGAATAGCACTTTTTCTTTACTCATCTTGCAGAGAGTGCCATAACGGCACTAAAATAATCTTGTACCTAAAAAGAGCATTTAAATATGGATATTACACAGGATCTAAGTGAATATGGTAAAAATCAATTAGCAAAATTAATGGAAGATCTACTATGGGAGATAATGGGAAAAGAGAGATATGAGTTTATTAGAGAATAAAGATGATAAGGGTAATAGATATATACAAGAGTCTCTCTATATCCTTTGGTACATTAAGTCTAAAGATATCCGGGTAAGAAGCGGAGATTTTGTTCCTTATTAACCCCAGAAAAGTATAAAAGACATGATGAGAGTTTGAAGATCTTATATTCTCTCTAATATTTATGGTAGGGAGAATAGCCATATGTTATATCTTCTTTAGGTTTATTTCCATTATTTATTAATAAGTTTAATGATTACTTTTGCTATAAATATTTATAGACTCTGATGGATTCTGGAAGCTATTAATGCTAAAATTAGAAATATGGAAATTTTAAAATATTGAATTTCTATTATTGGGAGGGGGGGTGAATTTGATGAAGGAGTTAAGGATATTTTTTCCATTTATAGTGATACTGGGACTTTTCCTTTTTGTATTAGGGATTGTCCTTATATTCCGGGCAACTAAAGAAGAAGGAAAGTTAAAGACATTTCTGCTTATTACTGGAATCTCAGCAGTTTCACCTTTTATCTTTACACTGTTACATAATTTATTTTATGGTCTTGCGATTACTTTTACAGATTTTGGGTATATATTTATACCACTTCATGTTATATCTTTTATTATCTCTGTAGTACTGGCACCGATCCTATTTATTATCGGAGGAGTGAGCACACTTTTCTACCTTAAGCACAAAGAGAAATAAAAAAGCCCCCTCAGAATGAGGGGGCTTTGAATAACTACTCTCCTACAACTGCCTTTATAATCTTGGGATCTACTCCGTGATGTTCTAAAAATTCTTTTCTTTCCTGTTTTATCTTCTTTACCCATGCTTCGTATTCTGAAAGCCTTCCCTGTTTCTCGAAGAAGAGTTTAGGCTTTATAATCTCTTTTGGTACCTGTTCTAATAAAAATGCATTCTCTGGTGCATCTACATCTGGTACCTCATATCCAAAATCTGGGTCTTTTACCCATTTTACCTTACCTGAAAGCACAGCTTCTACCAATGCCTTTGAATGTCTAATCTTTACCTTAAGTGCCTTTCCTTCCTTTTCATCCACTGCATCTCCACCTACATACCCTGTATTCATCATCCAGAGATTTAGATCTGGAAACACCTTATAGAGCTCTGTAAATCTATCTGCCTGTAGACTGTATTTTCTTGGGAAAAATGGTTGAGTAAATGGAACACGAGTCTTGCCTCTTTCTTTTCCTGCTGCAGATGTTTTAGATGTCTCTCCCAACATAAAGTATCCTGCTGCCTGTTCTCCGTTTACAAACCTTACGATGCCTGGAGTAGCTGCGTCTTTTCCCTCGTCTCTGTTTAGTATGCCTATAGAGCCAAGTGGAGGAATATTATTGAAATCTGCTACATTTTCTATTCTACTCATAGGGATAACAGATCTACCGTTTTGAGTCCAGACTACAAAATCCCATCCATCTTTAGGTATACCATATTTATCTACCACATCCTCTGCCTTTATCTTTCCACTTATATAGTCATCTACATTTTTGGGGTCCGCACCTGTTTCTATGAAAGCCTCTCTATAGAACTCTACCTCTTTAGGTGTAAGGACTTCTTTGGAGAAATCGAGTGTCCCATCTTCATTCATATATACATTTTCAAGCCATGCATCAGGATGAACAGTGCCTTTGTATATTACAGGTTCTGTCTCCTCTTTTAGCCCGAAGGTCTTTGCAAAACAGCCATTTTCTGTGATGTTTATTGTACCATCTGGCCAGAGGCTTATCATATCATCCTGTATAGGCCATGACATATCACCATGCTTTACAAATGTTGTAGTGGTCTTTCCAGTGCCTGATAGTCCTAATATAGCAAGGGTGGTTCTCTTTCCCTCGATCTCCACTACCTTTGCCCCTGCATGTAGGACAAGTCCACCCTTTTGATATACCAATTCATTTAGCATACGGAGGGCACCTTTTTTGCTTTCCCCAAAGTAGTCACTTCCTATTACATATGTGATGAAGTTTTCTAAATCTACAAGCATTGCCACTTTGCCAGGCATGTTTTGTGGTCTTAATTCTGGTGTGTAATATACAGTAAGCTGTGGCTTGAAATTCTCATCAGGTGGGAAGGATAGGATTTGTTGCATAGCAGCTACATTTGCAGCAGCAAGGCTGTATATCCACCTTACAGCCACCTTTTTTTCTCCTAATCCATAATAACCATCTATCTGTATAAGTTCTTCCTGGTTTTTCATATAATCTTGCTGAAACTTGATAAGCTCTGCTCCTAATTCTGGATCAATAGTTTTCATAGAATATTTTGGTTCATTTTCTTTCTTGTCTATTATATAGGTGTATTGAGCCTGTCTTGCCTTAAATACTGTAATTTTATCCACATTTTTGTAATAGGTTTTAAATATTGGCGTACTGTACTTTAAAGCAAGTTCTCTTAATTTTTCTTGAGTTGGGTTTGCTAACATTTTCCCGCTCCTTTCTTTACTTTTTTGTATTTCAATTATTTATTATAACACATCCCTTGAAATTTTAGGAGGATTTTGTATAAAAGTTTTTATATACCACTTTAAAAGAATTGGTGTAATGAGTGCCATAGCAACTGCCATAAAAACCACACTTGAATATATAGTTCTATTTATAAGACCAGATGTTAGTGCCACATTTGCTACAACCAACTCTACTGCAGCCCTTCCATTCATTCCAATTCCTATCTCTATTGAACTCTTTAGATTAAAACCAGATATAAGGGCACCAAGTCCTCCACCAAGTATCTTTCCAAAGAATGCAACGATTATAATGACAAGTAGAGTGATTCCTATAGCCTCTTTTGAGAACACCACTGAGAATCCTGTCCATGCAAAAAATAGAGGTGCAAAAAATCCCCATATCCAGTTTTCGAGTATCTCTTTCTCTCCAGACCTTAACACATCTCTGATAGATAGACCTCCAAGATATGCACCAATTATAAGATGGATCTTTAGATAATGTGCAATAAGTGAGTATATAAATACCCATAAGAGTATAAATGCAAGATGGTCCTCTGACTTTACCCTTCTTACAAACTTGAAGATCCATTTGCAGATAGGAGGACTTACAAATATCGATATTACTACAAATACAAGTGCAAAGATAGTGGTTAGGAGTATATTGGATATAGATATTTGTGAACCCTGTTTTACTGCCATTAATATAGATAGTAGGATTACACCTATAATGTCATCTACTATAGCGGCACCTACTATAGTAAGCCCTTCTTTTGTATTTAATCTATTCATTTGAATAAGGGTGGCAACAGAGAGGGCAACTGCAGTAATGGAAAGTGCAACACCTAAATACATAGCACCTAAATGTGATAATCCTAAAACCTTTATCCCAGAGAAGTATCCCAAGGAGAGAGGTGTAATTACACCAAAGGTGGCAACTAATATGGCTGACTTACCTACCTTGAGTAATTCTTTTGGGTCAGTTTCAAGACCTGCTCCAAACATTAGCATAACACCTGCAAAACTTATGAGGTCTTCTGTTTTTGGACTTGCATATATTACAGATAAAAA
>JALVIU010000409.1 GCA_027028665.1 Candidatus Atribacteria bacterium
AGTAATACTTATTTTGGTCATATGAATTGGGTAGATCCTTCATATTCCTCTGTAGCAGAAATGATTTTTGAGCTTATAAAGAGGATGAATATAAAGATAAATAGAGATATTGCTTCTCTTTTGTATCTTGGTATTGCGACAGATACAGGATTTTTCAGGTATTCAAATACCACTGAAAAAGTCTTTCAGAAAGTGGCAGAACTTGTAAGATATGGTGTAAAACCTCACGAGATAGCATCTATCGTGTTTGAAAGAAATACCATTCCATATATAAAACTCTTAGGCTCTGTGCTTTCATCTGCTCAGTTTACCATGGGGGGAAAGATCGGATGGATTATTATCACACAGGATGCCCTGAAGGAGTTTGGTCTTGAGGAAGAAGACCTAAACCATATGGTGGAATATGTAAGATCTGTAGAGGATGTTGAGATCGCCATTTCTTTTTTAGAGGCAAAGAGGAATAAAGGAATAAAATTGAGTATCCGAACAAAAAGATATATAGATGCAAATAGATTTGCCAAACACTTTGGAGGGGGAGGCCATCCCCGGGCAGCAGGTTGTATGGTCCAGGGAAAAACTATGCAAGAGGTGGTAAAGGAGACTATAAATTATGCAAGAGAAATCCTCAAAAATTCTTAAAGATTTGAATAAAGAGCAGATAAAGGCTGTAACTGCCCCATATGGACCTGTGCTTGTTATAGCGGGAGCAGGAAGTGGAAAGACACGTGTACTTACCTATAGGATTGCATATCTTTTAGAAAATGGTGTATCTCCATATAGTATATTGGCTGTGACATTTACCAATAAAGCAGCAGGGGAAATGAAAGACAGGCTTTCTACACTTTTAGGTGATATATTTTACGATATGTGGGTCGGGACATTTCACTCTACTGCCCTTAAAATATTGAAGATAGATGGGAAGTATCTTGGGATAAGTAAAGACTTTTTGGTATTTGATGAGACGGATAGCCTTGGCCTTGTAAAACGTGCAGTGGGTCTTTTGGAACTTGATCCAAAGAGATATGCTCCTAAGGTAATAAAGTCTCGTATAGATGATCTTAAGATGAAGGGTATTGGACCAGAGGAGTTTATAGATAGTGCAAGATTTTTCTATGATAAAAAGGTAGGAGAGGTATATAAGAGATATGAAATGCTTCTTTTTGAATCAAATGCCTTAGACTTTGCAGGTCTTTTAATGAATGCTGTGAAGTTGTTTAAGGAGTTTCCAGAAATTTTGTCCAGATGGCAGGATAGATTTAGGTTTATCCTGGTAGATGAGTATCAGGATATAAATGATATGCAATATAGATTCGTAAAATATTTTTCAAATAAACACAAAAATATTTTTGTGGTAGGAGACCCGGATCAGAGTATATATAGTTTTAGAGGGGCAAATATAAAAAATATACTAAATTTTGAGAGAGACTTCCCAGATGCACAGGTGATAAAACTAAAGAATAACTATAGATCCACCCAGACGATCATTGAAGCATCCAAGTTTCTCATAAGAAATAATAGAGGGAGGATAGATAAAGAGCTTGTTTCAGTAGGGCAAAAAGGTGATCCTATTATGCTTTTTCAAGCAAAAGATGCCCAGGATGAGGCAGAGTTTGTGGCAGAGGAGATAGAGAATCTGATAAAGGATAGAGATTTTTCCAATAAGGATTTTGCAGTGCTTTACAGGACAAATTCCCAATCTCGTGCATTTGAAGAGGCATTTTTAAGACGGGGTATCCCCTTTAAGATTATAGGTGGTGTAGGATTTTATAGAAGGAAAGAGATTAAGGATGTTTTATCATATCTGAGATTTATTGCAAACCCAAAGGATGCCATATCCCTTCAACGTATTACAAATATTACTGATAAGACATTTACCAAGATCCTTCCACATGTAGAGAAACTTGGAGAGACTAAAGACTATGAAGGAGTTATAGATACAATAAGTGGGATAGCAAGGGTAACAAAAAATAAATTGATAAATATATATAAACTACGAGAAAAGATACTGCCACACATAGAAGATAAAAGGGTCTTCCCCATTGTAGATATGGTGCTTCGAGAAAGTGGATATCTTGAGTTATTGAAGAAAGATGACATGTATGAAACAAGGCTTGAAAATATACAGGAGTTCTTAAGGGCATGTAAAGATTTTGATAAAAAGGAACAGGGGGATCTATATCTATTTTTAGAGGAGATATCACTTTACACAGACCTTGAT
>JALVIU010000410.1 GCA_027028665.1 Candidatus Atribacteria bacterium
GAATCAAGTTCGTCTATGGCAGATGCATTCTCCTGTGCTACTTCACTTACAATCTCTACAGCCTTTCTCATCTCTTTTGTCCCTGCTGCTTGTTCTTCAGTGGATGCAGAGATATATGAAACCTTTTCATTTACATCCTTTACCATATTTACCACATTCATTATCTGTTCTATGTTCTGTTCTATAAGATTTGCAATGTTTTCCACACTCTCCATACTCTTTCCTATATATTCTCTGGTAAGCTCTCCCTTTCGTTCCTCATTTTCTGAGTTCTCCGAGATACTGTTTACATATTCCACAATGGTATTTATACTGTCCCTTATCTTGTAAAAAATGTCTCCTGCCCGCTCTGCAAGAGCTACACCATTTTCCACCTCCTTAAGTCCTTCCTGACTTGCAACTACGGCATCCTCTACCTCAATCTGGATCCCTTTTATGAGACTACCTATCTCACCTGCTGCCTGTTGTGACCGTTCTGCAAGCTTCCTTACCTCATCTGCAACCACTGCAAAACCCTTACCATGTTCCCCTGCACGTGCTGCCTCAATAGCTGCATTTAGTGCAAGGAGGTTTGTCTGATCTGCTATATCTGAGATTACCTCTATGATCTTACCTATTTCCTCTGAAGAACGTCCTAACTTATCTACTATTTCAACAAGTTTTGAAACTTGACTATTTATTTTCTTCATACCATTTACAGAATTTGTGATAGCCTTTTTTCCCTCATCAGAGTAAGTTTCTGCCTCTTTTGCCATCTCTCTGGATTGCTCCACTATAGACACAGTTTCATCTATGCTCTTCTTGAGTTCCTCCACAGAATCAAAGACCATCTGGGAGTTCTTCCTTACCACTTCAGAGTATTCGCCTATCTTTTTAGTATCATCTACCAGCTTCTCTGAGGTTATAGCTACTTCGTTTGACATATTTGCAATATCCTGGGAATTATTCGCTATCTCTTCAATGGTTGCATTTATTTCCTCTACAGTGGCAGAGGTCTCCTCAGATGTAGATGCAAGGGATTGCGCAGAATCTGCAATACCTACCAAGGAGGATGAAATCCCCTCTGCTACATTATTTAACTCTTCTGCAGATCGAGTTACCGCCTTTATTATATCTTTCACAGTGTTTATAAATAAACTAAATCCCTCTGTCAATATCCCAATCTCACCTGTAGCCCTGGGAGGCTTTTTAGTAAGATCTCCTCTACCCTGCCGTAATTCCTCTGAAAGATTCCTCATAAAGACAACTACTCTATCTATAGATCCTGTGATAGAATATATAATAAATTAAGCTTAAAAGAAGTGCTACCACTATAAATATTATAATAAGGATGACAATGATCCTTTTAGAAGTCAATTCAACTGCCTCTGCTTTTTGTATATATTTTCTTGACATCTCTTCAAGAGATGTATTAAATCTCTCTGCTTCCTTTGTTGCCTTCTCTAAAAGGGGGAACACCTCTGTCTCAAAGACATTTTTTATCTTATTTATATCCTTTTCACTTTTCAATTTAGGTAATATCTGATACTTCTTTAAATAAGTTAAATATAGTATTTATACGTGCCTTTACACGAGAAGGGAGATTAACAATATCTTCATCCTTTAAAAACCCAATAAAATCCTTCCAAAATTCTGTATTAGATGGATCAAGCTCAGGCCTATTCTTACCTGTTGTAAGGTAGAGGGCAACTTCTTCTTCCTAACTAATATAATCTATCAAAAATTTATGCACCTTTCTTACAAACCTTTCCTGCACATTTGATAAGTTATTATAATATTGTAAAATACGTAGAAATAATACCTAAAGTCAATACAGAAATAATAAAAATTGCACTAAAAAGAAACAACTTTTGTTTGATACTCACTTTTTTCCTCCTTTACCAGATTGTTAATACCAAAAATCTATTCTTTAATATTAGCAAAAAACTCCTCTACTTCCTTTTTAAACATGTTTATCTTTTCCCTTAATTCGTTAAATCGGGATGTAATTTCATTGTGAGGCTTGTTAGCCCTTGCTGCATCTTCTATCTCTTTAAATAGATTAAATAATACTTCTGAAAAGGCAGATATTCCTCCTTTTAACTTATGTGAGATTTTGGCCACCTCCTCTATATCCCCCCTATATCCTGCATCTTCCAGAAGATCCATTCCCTCAGAAAGCTGGACAAGAGACATCTGTAAGAGTTCTTTCAATATCTCATCATCCCCTACATC
>JALVIU010000411.1 GCA_027028665.1 Candidatus Atribacteria bacterium
ACAGTTGGTTCTCTACCTAAGAAGAAATTTCTCGATATACTCATAAGATTGATAAGCGCAAGGTCTTGATAAACGGTTTCTATACCATAATTTCTCGCATCCTTTGGAGATGAGAAAAATACCCTCTCTCCCTCAAAATAGATCTCTCCTTTATCTGGTTGATGGAGTCCTACAAGAGTTTTGATAAGGGTGGATTTGCCTGCACCATTATCTCCCAAAAGCCCCACAACCTCATTTTGTCCCACAGAAAAATCTACACCCTTTAGGGCATAGACCTTTCCAAAACTCTTATATATGCCTTTCATTTCGACAAGAGGTACATTTTCCATTTTATCCTGCCACCGCCTTTTTTATTTTCATATTTATAATAGCTGCAATCACAAGGATAATACCGATAAATGCCCTATACCAATAAGGTGGTGCACCTGCAAGAATAAGACCGTTTTGCACCATCCCTATAAGAAATGCACCTATAAATGCACCTAAGATGCTTCCATATCCACCGTTTAAGAAGGTACCACCTATAACAGCTGCAGCTATTGCTTCAAGCTCCATGCCTACACCAAGAGTAGGGTCTACGATTTTAAATCTGCCAAGATTGGCCATACCTGCAAAACCTGCAAGCATAGCAGCTGTTATAAAGTTTAACATCTTTACCTTTGCCGCATCCACACCGAGTGCCTTTGCAATACGGGGATTTCCACCTGTTGCAAAGACCCAGTTCCCATATTTCGTCTTTGTAAGGATGATGGAAAATACAATGGCCAATAAGATAAACCAGAGACCTGAAATCCTCACCCCTCCAAAGAGAGGACCACCAAAGATATATATAAACTTCTTACTTGCTTTGTAATATAGAGGAAAACCACCTGTAATTGCAAGAAGTATACCCCTCCAGAACATCTGCATACCCAATGTGGTAATAAACGAGGGGATCTCAAAGCGTATAGTCACTATTGCATTTGTATATCCTATAAGTCCTGCAATAATCATTGCAACCAAAAAGGCGATGAGTACAGGTATACCCATCTGTGTAAATATAATAACAAACATGGGAACTACTGCAAAAACAGCGCTTACAGAAAGATCGAATTCTCCTGCAATCATAAGAAATGTAATACCTATTGTTACAATACCAAGTTCTGCAGATATAGTAAATATGCTTACAAAGTTTGAAACTGTGAGGAAGTTTTTAGATATTATAGAAAATATAATAAACACCCCTAAAAAACCTAAGATAGCCCCAAATTCACTAAATTTGATTATCTTTTTAAAATCCATACCTTCTTTGGAATCCATATTTACCTCCAGGTTTTTTGTATAATAAAAAGGGGGCTTCTTTTGAAGCCCCCTTTTTTAAGATATCGACCTATCTATAACCTGCTGCAACAGTTTTCTCTACAACATCTACATTACTCTTATCAACAATAGCTGGACCTGTAAGCACTGTACCATGTGGAATAAGCCCATACTTATTGTATGTATATAAGAATACTATTGGGAGATAGCCCTGTAGGTATTGCTGCTGTTCTATTGTAAATAGAAGTTTACCCTCTTTAATAGCTTCTACCATCAAAGGTGTAAGGTCCCAACCAGAAAGTTTCACCTTACCAAAGAGTTTCTTCTCTTCTAAGAGTTTAAGTGCAGGTTGTGTGCCTAATGGACCAAGTGTAAAGATTGCATCTGTCTCTGGATGACGAGAGAGGTAACTTGAGAGTATGCCTACTGCCTTTGTAGGATTACTTGTAATATCTACCTCTTCTACAGGAATACCTTTCTTAGAGAATACATCCTTTATACCCTTTGCACGAAGTTCAAGGCCTGTATGTCCTGGTTCATGGTTTGCAACTATTGCCCTCTTTGGAGTAAATTCCTTAAGCATCCTCCATGCAGCATCTACTCCACCTTTGTACTCATCCATTCCTACATAGCAAAGATAAGGAATACGCTCTCCCACTGGTCTTGTATCTGGTACATTTATAGCGACTACTGGGATACCCATCTTTATAGCTTTTCTCAAAGGTTCATCCAGTGCAACAGCATTTGTAATAGTTACAGCTATTCCATCTGGCTTGGAAGAGATGGCACTTTCAAGCATATTCACAAGTTTTTGAATGGAAAACTTTTCAGGACCAAGATATGTAGCCTTTACACCATACTGTTTTGCAGCATCTTGCATTCCCTTCATAACAACTCCCCAGAAGGGATCACC
>JALVIU010000412.1 GCA_027028665.1 Candidatus Atribacteria bacterium
TTATCGGATGTAATAAGTACATCTGCGCATATCTTCGCATCTTCTTCTGGTACGCCTACCTTTTTAAATACATCCACCATAAAGCTTTCAAGTAAATCAAAATCCAGCCAGTAAATTTCCTCTTCCATCTTTATTTACCCTCCTATAAAGTATTTTAATTCTCTTATTTAAAAATAAATTCTCCTCATTATAAAGAAAACCCTTTGGAACAAATTGCTTTTTTAGCATAAAAAATTAAGCATTTAAACATTATAAATTTACTTATTTCGAAAAATAATTAGTCTACAAATAGATTTTCCCATAAAAGAGAAATTTGCTTTTTTCTAAAAAGAGAGTTTAGAATTTGACTTAATTTTTATAATAAGGGAATTTTGCTTCATCACCATCAAAAAGTAAGGTGTATAAATTTCATACTTATACTATTACCTGTTTTAAAAAATTTCTTCTAAAATGGTTGAAAGCCCTGAGAAAACCAGTTTTCCTTCATAAGGCTCTGATATTCTTCTTGCAAAAGATCTCTATGGCCTATTTCCCATTTTGCCAATCTCTCAAGCACCTCTTTCTCTTTGGGATCCTTTGCATTCTTTGCCGCTTTCTCATAAAAACTTGCAAAATCCTGTTCTATGAGAAATGCCATTCTAAGAATAGACATATCAGATAGTCTGTCTTCATCGCCAAGTTCTACCTTCTCTCCTTTTTTTCTCTCATTAAATAGATCAGGCATCTTTTCTTCTCTTTCTGGGATTTCAGAGAGTTCTTTACCTGAGGAAATCGCGTTGTACTGTTCTTTCAATATCCTCAGATGCTCATCTTCCATAGCTGCAAGCCATTTGAAGATCTTTTTTGCACTTTCGCTTTTTACTTGTGTTGCAGAGTCAAGATAAAACTGCTTTCCCCTTTTTTCCATATTCATTGCATATTTTAAAGCAATTAACATACTCTCCATAAAAAACCTCCTCAGTATTTTTATCAATCCTATCTCACATCATATTAATTCCCTACCCTTTTCTTTCCAAGTTTTATGGCAAGCCTTACTGCATCTTTTGGGTCTTCTACCCTGTGTATTTCAGGATATGGAGCAAAATCTGATGAGAGCTTCCATGTCTTAACTCCTACAATAGGTACACCCAGCTTAAGAGCAAAAGCCATTTCAGAAAGCGTCCCAAAGCTACCATCTATGGCAATTATCACATCTGCCGTCTTTATTATACTTATATTCCTGCACTCCCCTATTCCAGTAACTATAGGAATTTTTATATAAGAATTGGCTTCAGATCTATCCAAGGGTAATATACCTATAGTAAGACCACCTGCATCATATGCACCATGGGCAGATGCCTCCATTACACCTCCTTTTCCACCATTTATCAATATATGACCAGAAAGGGCTATCTCTTTTCCCACCTTATATGCAATTTTACATATATCCCCTTTGCACTCTGAACCTCCAATTACACCTATTATCATACACTCACCTCATTTTTTATAATCTCTAAGGTATTAGTAATTACAAAAGGCAAAAATATATTTATCAAAGTTAGAAAAGCAACTTTGATAAATATCATAAATTATAAACTATACTATATATAAATTTATTAAACAAATTAAACTATTTACTGCAGAGGTCTGCTTCCATAAATAGTGCATCTGGTAATGGATTGTATCTATAAGGTGATATCTCATAAAATCCCAATGATTTATACAAAGAAACCGCAGAAGGCATTGAATACAGTGTGTCAAGTCTCATCTTTTTATATCCCAATTCTCGGGCACGTTCCATGAGAGCAATAGACAGATATTTACCTATACCTTTCCCTCTTGCTTGCTTTTTTACATAGAGTCTCTTCATCTCACATATATCGTTTTCAATTTTACGAAGAGCTACTACTCCGACAGGATTACCATCAATATATGCGAGGAGAACTGTTCCCTTAGATTCTGAAGAATACTCACCAGGAAATTTACCAAGCTCTTTTTCTACATCTTGAAAGTCAAGTTTAAATGGTAGGGAATATATGTATTCTTTAATAAGTGAAAGGGCATCTAATTCTGCCTCTTTATCTCTTACCTCTTTTATTACAAGCATTTATATATCCAAAAGTCCTGAAAGGTAATTGAGTGCATATAAATATCCCTTATAGCCAAAACCCGATATAACACCTTTTGCGATAGGACTTATTACAGAATGTGAGCGAAACCCTTC
>JALVIU010000413.1 GCA_027028665.1 Candidatus Atribacteria bacterium
TATATCTTCTCCGAATATATCCAAAAATAATCTATCAACTTCTTCATTATACTCTTTTAATTTCTTGATAAACAAAAGGATCTTATCTTTCCCATACTTTTCCTGCAAGAAATAGAATATAGATCTTAATTCATATGCAGAAAACCAAAATATCTTTGTGTCCTCTGGGTGTGAATAGATTTTACCTGCCTCTCTCCATGTAGGGATATGAGAAGGAATAAGATAATGTATAAGTCCCTTCTTGTAATACTTATAATCATAGATCCTGCCATATCCAAAGATAAAAGAAGGGAGGTAATATGCGAGGCCTTCCTGAATATATGGGGTCTTTATATGAGCAAATTTGTATAAAAAAAGATGGGTGAATTCATGGGCAAAAATCTCTCTTTTGAGTCTAAAATCTTTTATCTTCAAAACACGTTTTAGTATGTGGATCTCATCCTTTCCATATAATGTAAATGCCATTATTTTTTCGAATCTTAAATTATCATCTGGCCATGCCATGAATATATGATAAGGGATAATACTTTCGGTTCCTACAATATCTCTAAATCTATCTATGAGATCATTTCCCCATGAGACCAAATATTCCTCTGAAAAATTTACTCCATCAAAAGAGGATAATATATCAAATCTTTCATCCTCTTTATATATATATCCATCTTCTATAGTAGGTTGCCATTTATAGGGTTCTAATAAAATAGGATCTTTTAAAATATAGTACGGATGATCTATGTCTACTAAAAACTCTTTATCTTTGTAAAAAGGGGTATTTACATATAGTTTGTGGATACCATAGGGGACAGATGAGAAGAAAAAATTACCATCTTCATCTGTATGGGCTTCTCTCTGTACAAAGAGTAAATATACAGATGAGATAGGGTTGTACTCTATATCTACTACTCTTCCCTGAAAAGTAGTGGTCCCTATAAAACAACCAGGAATAAAGACAAATAAGAGGAGGATAGATAAGATCCATCCTCCTCTTATAGTATTTCTATTCTTCATTTTCTAAGATCTCATTGCACCATTAAAGTAGCAGTAGCTTGTGCTCCACCAGATATAGCTGTTATAGTAATAAGTGTACCAGATGTCACACCCGTCGTATCCAGTGTAGTGGATGCATATCCTGTTGCATCTGTAGTAAGCGAAGACTCTCCAAGCTTACCATATGTTGCTGCAAGGGTAACAGTTGCCCCTTCTATAGGTTTTCCATTTTTATCAAATACCTGAACACCCACTGCTGCGCTACCACCTGTAGGCACAGCAGATGGTGAAACGGTAAGGTTAAGTGTAGCAGGTTGTGATGTAATAATAGTAATTGTTACACTTGCCGTTGCATTTCCTGAGGTGGCTGTCACTTCCGCACCACCGGGTGTACTGCCTGCTGTAAATATTGTTGTTGCTTCACCATTTGAATCTGTTACCAGAGAAGTTGCAGAAAGTGTACCACCAGATGCAGTAAGATTTATTATTGCACCATTTATAGGTTCACCATACTTCGTCAAAGCCTTTACTGTAATGGTAGATGTATCACCTGGTGCTAATTCAACTGGATTTGCAGATATATTAATTGCTGCTACCACAGGTGGTGGTATCAAAATAGGATAATCTTCTAATACTTTTAATTCTATTTTATGATCAGCTTCATCTACTCCCTTTAACCAAAGGGTAAGCAAGAGTTCCTTTATGTCAGAATGTAAATTTATATAATCTGTTTCTTCTTGGAAATAAAGGGGCACATTAGATATGGTAGCAGTACCTCCTGCTTCCTCTGTTCCAGGAGGTAAAAGTACATTTACACTGTAGGTCTTTGAGAGCTCTGGTATAAGTTGTGTAGAGGTACCTCCTATCTTTTTAGAAAATTCATATATAAATGTCCCAAATCTTGCACCCACCTGATTTAAAGACATAAGATTCAAGGTAAGCGTAGGGGGTAGTCCTTCTTCTGTAGGTGCTACTATATCAAAATTTGAAACTCTTATCTGAGCCTTGGGATCAAATACATTTAAAAGCCCTTCACTAAACCACGCACATCCACCCAAAAGCAAAAGTCCAACTATCACTAATAAAATCAATAATTTATGTTTCATATTTCACCCTCCAATCACTCAACACTCATTAGATTTATATTGTATATATACCACACACCCTCATCAGATCTTTTCATCTGGATATACAATTCTCCTCTTTCCT